>JALVMZ010000259.1 GCA_027032655.1 Desulfobacteraceae bacterium | reverse complement strand
TGAAGCACTATCCCCATCAACTCCTGAATAGGATTGCTCAAAGGTAATACTTCCACTCATTGTAAGGGGTTTGTCCTGGGCATATTTTTTCCTTAAATAACCTGCCAGGATTAAGACTCCTTTATTATGGGTGTTGCCAGAGAGGTCCGCCTCCCTTTCAATGTTTATGATTCCTGCCCTTCCCATGGAAGTGGATGCAGTAATTCTTGAAGGTTTTCCGAACATGTAGTCGCCCAGATTATAGATGGCAAGGCCGTTCACCTGACCCACCACCTCACCATCCGTATCAATCAGGAGTGTTCCACGATCAATCATTTCCTGTATATGTTCCTCTATCATATTGCAGCGATATATCCTTGCCTGAATTGCCTTATCCACATGTTTTTCAGATACCACAGGAGAATTATCTTTCTGTGCCCAGTAGTCTGCTTCTCTGATGAGATCTGATATGATTGGGAATGTGGTAGCAATCTTCTCCTGCCGTCCACTCATCCTTACTGCCTCTTCAATAAGAGTTGCAACTGCACTCCTGTCAAAGGGTTTTAAACCGTCCTCATCTATTTTCATTTTGATAAATGATGAAAATTGCAAAATGGCCTCATCAGTCTTATCCATGGCAGTGTCAAAATCAGCCCTTACTTTGAATATCTTATCCACATCTTCATCATAGAATCTCAGGATATAATAGATGTATGGGTCAAGTATCACTGCCACTTTTATATCAATATCAATGGGTTCTGGTTTAAGACCTGTGGTGGTGAAAAGATAAAATGGATCATATGTCTGTATTTCCATTTTTTTACTTTTAAGAGACCTTTTAAGTGCCTGCCATACACCAGGCTCTACAAGGGCGTCCATCAGATTAATAACAAGATAACCGCCATCTGCCTTTATGAATGAGCCCGCCTTTATCTTTGTAAAGTCTGTTCTCCATATACCTGACCTATCCACCACCCTTTCAATGCTTCCAAATAGATTCCTGTAAGTGGGAAATGATTCAATGATTACAGGGGGGCCCTTTAAATCCCCGTTATCCACCAGCAGGTTTACCTGATAAGGATGAAATGGATCTCCCTGGGGCATCAGGACAGGCATCGCCTGTGGCACCTGTTGTGGTGAGAAGATATTAAGATTATCGGCCATATCCTCAAGCATGTCTTTTAAATACTGAGAGACCTTTTCGTTATTATATGTCTCCATTAAGGGTTTTATTAATTCATTTGCCATTCTCAGAAACATCAGTCTATCCATCTCTTCTATATTTCTCTGAACCTCTTTCTGAAGGTCCCTCAGCTCAAGAAATATCTGGTCTATCTCTTCCCTAAGTCTGGCATGTTTCTTTTTCATCTCTTCAAATTCATCTTTTGGGAATCTGCCCTTTTCCACCATCTCCTCCACCTGATCTATGTGAATGGGTTTGCCATCAACCAGCGGCATCACTTCAGGTCTTCTAATCTGACCCAGTTGAATATCCACAAGGGCGAAACCTTCTTCCCTTACCTGTTTATCAAGCTCTTTGAAAAAGCTCTTTCCCTTTTTCTCATACTCCTCCATTATCTCCTTTTTTCTATTAAGATAGTCCTGGCTTTCAAATAGCTGGGGGACCTCTTTTTTCAGGGTTTCTACCAGTTCATGTATATCCTTTTTGAACCTCCGGCCCAATCCTGCCTTTAATTTTATCAGGATAGGTTCTTCAGGATTTTTAAAATTATTAACATAGCAGAGATCATCAGGTATTCTGCCCTGATTGGAGGCGATGTCTTCAAGGAGTCTTTTGACTGTTGCCATTCGGCCTGTGCCTGCCATCCCGGTTACAAGCACATTATATCCTGGCTTGTTCATCTCCATTGCAAATCTAAATGCCTCAACACCCCTTTTCTGGCCAATAATCTCTTTCAGGGGCTTGATCTCATCGGTAGTTTTGAAAGGGAGTTTCTTTGGGTCAAGCCTCCATCTCAGTTTATCAACAGGGACCGCATAGGGAGAAGACTTTTTTCTTGGCATAAACTACCTCCTGGTTCTTAGAGAGTAAGACATTAGGATTATCTTACTTTAATTCTTACTGTTTTTGGCTTTTCAGGAGAGCACTTAGGAAGCTGTATCTTTAGGACTCCATCCTTATATGTGGCTGTAACATCATCCGGTCTTATCCTGCAGGGAAGTTGTATCTCTCTATAAAAGGTTCCATATTGTCTCTCTGTTCTGAAATAATTTATTCCCTGCCCTGTGTGCTCCCTTCTGATTTCACCTTTAATGTTGAGTCTGTCTTCTGTTACAGATATATCAATGTCATCCGGATTCAATCCAGGTATATCCGCCCTTATAATTACACTATCCTTTGTCTCTTCAAGATCAATCAGAGGGGCAGTCCTTAAACCAGTCATAAATGAGGGAAATCTAAAATCATCGAGAATCCTGGAAAATAGCCTGTCAATGTCCCTTTTTATTTTGTTTATCTCCTGATTTTTCCATAATATCAGGCCTGCCATGATGAGACCTCCTTTTAAACAGGCATGAAAAAGGATTATTTAAAATAATACTTCAATATTAATTAACATTCATACTATATTTCAAGATAAAAAGATTTCCTTTATTATCTAATCTGATATAATAATATACCACAAATTACATTGGAATATAGTTCAGGGTATCATTTCATGGTTGGTGGATTTAAGAAGGTCAACAACAGGGCCATTGCCGGTTTCCTGCTTCCGTTCATATCCATGGGTATTGCTGGATGGCTAATACTTCATAAAAAAGGAGATGTATCTGATTTTGGATTCTGGTTTCCCCTGATAAGTATTGTCCCTCTTATCCTTATATTGGGGCTATATCTTTCGATAAGGTCCATCTCATATATCCAGGAATTTGGAGACAAGGACTATGCATATTCAGGTCTTGTTCTAAATATCTTTTTTCTGGGGATGTATATGTTTGGATTTATATATTTAATGTTCTTTTTAAAATAATTGTTCTCCGGATCCTACCATTCCTCTTTCATGCATATCCCATTTAAATTTCCTTAATTTTTTTAAATTTTCTCTTGACAACAGTAAAAAGATGGCTTAAATGGGGAATAAAGTGGGTATAAAGTGGAGTAAATTCCCATAGATTGTTATGTTTAGAGGTAGATCAAAACATACCCTTGATGAAAAGGGAAGGCTGGTCATCCCCTCCCGATTTAAGGAGGTAATAAAGGCCAGAGGAGATGGCTGCCTTGTTCTGACCAATTATTACCGATGCTTATGGGCATTTGCAAGGGATGATTGGAGAGAGCTGGAGCAGAAAGTAATGAATCTGCCCCTTTTTGATGAAAATGTGCTCACCTATAGAAGATATTTTATATCAGGAGCTAAGGAGTGTCCCATAAAAGGGGGCAGAATTACCATACCCACAGAACTGAGAGAGGTGGCAGGTCTCCAGAAAGAGGTTATGCTGGTGGGAGAATTGAATTTTTTTGAGATATGGGACAGTGAAAGATGGGAGAAGGAATTTCAAAGAACTGAAAAGAGCTTTCCTGAGGTAAGTAAGGCCCTATCAGGCCTTGGTCTTTAAAGTTCATGGGATCTGATTATTCTCATAGGCCTGTTCAGATTGAAAATGTGCTGAAGTTTCTGATCACAAACCCCGATGGAATATATGTTGATGGAACCCTGGGCGAAGGCGGTCATGCACTGGAAATCTTATCAAGGCTCACCAGGAACGGGATATTGATTGGAATCGAAAGAGATGAGGAGCAGTTAGAAATTGCAAGAAAGAGGTTGAAGAATTTTCATGAAAAGGCCCGATTCATCCACGGAAATTTTGCTGATATTGACACTATTGTTCGGGATTTAGGAATAGATTCCATGGATGGAATTTTACTGGATCTGGGTTTGTCAAGCTATCAGATTGAAAGATCTGGAAGGGGATTCAGTTTTATGAGGGATGAACCCCTTGATATGAGGATGGATAAGACCCAGCAGATGAGTGCCTTTGAGCTAATTAACAATGCATCATATGAGCAACTAAAGGATATAATAAAGAAATTTGGTGAGGAGAAGATGGCGGGCAGGATATCCCGCAGGATAATAAGACAGAGGGAAAAGGCTCCCATAAGAAGCTCTAAACAGCTTTCTGAAATCATCCACTCCGTTGTTAAAGGTGCTGATTATAAAATGTCAAAGAATCCAGCTACCAGGACATTTCAGGCAATCAGGATTGCGGTAAACAGGGAGCTTGAAAACCTAAAAGAGTTCCTTAACAAGGTCCCTGAACTGATAAATAAGGGAGGGAGATTGGTTATACTGTCATATCACTCCTTAGAAGATAGAATCGTAAAGCGGGCCATAAAGGAGTGGGAGAAGGGATGCACCTGTCCTCCTGATATCCCTGTTTGTATTTGCAATGGGAAGGTGAAGTTTAGAGCTATCACAAGAAAGGGATTAAGGGCATCTCAGGAAGAGATAAGGGCTAATCCCAGGGCCAGGAGTTCAATCCTGAGGGCAGCGGAGAGGGTTTAATCATGATATGGAATGTTATATCAGAGCCAATTGAGAAGAGCAGGAATCTTAACACCGGAATCACCATGAATAATCATAAGAAGGGTAAAAGAGGCCTGGGTCTCACCACCCGTCAGGTAGTAATTGCTATTATCATGTTGATAATACTGACCATCAGCGGGATCGGATATGTGTGGTCCAGCTTTGAGGGAATCCGCCTGGGTTATGACCTGAGTGCACTGAAGAGAAAACAGATGAGACTCATGGAAGAGAATGAAAGGCTAAGACTGGAGCTGGCCACCCTTAAATCCCCTCAATATCTTGAAGAGGCAATAAAAGGGATGGGATTTAAGATACCAGAACCAAAACAGATAGTTGTTATAGAATGAAAGAAAAGGAAAAAAGGTGGATAAGATTCCGTATATATCTTATAAGCTTTTTTTTCATCTGTGGCTTTTGTGTCCTGATTTTGAGGGCCTATCAACTTCAGATTAAAGAGAGTCCCAAATTACGCTCCATCGCAAAATCCGGTATCATTGGCAGGGTGAGGCTTCCCCCCAGGAGGGGTATAATTTATGATAGAGATGGGAATGAACTCGCAG
>JALVMZ010000258.1:4212-5087 GCA_027032655.1 Desulfobacteraceae bacterium | reverse complement strand
CTCGTCTTGCCCACTCGCCCTGCCCCTTCGGCTCGTGCAACGCGGCTAAGGAAGGGGATTTTTTTGCCCGCGCTCTCTGCCGCGAGCGCCTTTGGGGTGGAGAGAAGGGGCTTGAGGAGCGAGAAGTTCTGAATGCCAGCAGTAAACTGAAAGAGTATCACTACCAGGGAACTGATTGTCTTCCATCCTGATTTCATGGCCAGAATTGGTGATTCTTCAGGATAAAAATATTCTGCATTTTTGGGCAATTATAATGGGATTTGCTCCCTTTATCAAGATGATTTCAGAAAAACAGTTTAAAATTGAATTGACATCATTAATGTCCCCAAATATAGAATATTTATTTAAAATTTTCCTATAAAATGAATAATAATTTTTGATATTGATAGCTTTAGAAAACTCAATTAGATATATATCTGGGATACAGATTGTCCTGCCCCATAATTTCTATCTTTGTAATCAAAAATCCTTAGATTATTGCTTAAAATACTGTTATATTATCCCAAACTGAGAGCTATGCAGAAATGATTCATATTCCATCTGTCAACCTGACGGTGTCGCTATAATTATTTTTGTCATCCTGAGAGGGGGCGATATAATTATTTTTGTCATCCTGAGGGGGGCGATATAGTTGTTTTCGTCATCCTGAGGGTATCGTTATAATTGTTTTTGTCATCCTGAGGGTGTCTGAAAGACACCCGAAGGATCTATGAGATACTTCGGGCCTCCGCCCCTCAGCATGACAGATAAGGTAATTCCAGATAGAGGTTGAAAAGAGATATAATTTAATTGAATTTTTCTAAGCTTTCAAACTATTATTAATCAGTGTTTAAAAGGGAACAGATAATGAAAAGACTGCCCATAGGAATCCAGTC
>JALVMZ010000258.1:0-4202 GCA_027032655.1 Desulfobacteraceae bacterium | reverse complement strand
GTAGATAAGACAGAGATTATTTATCAGCTTATTGATTCAGGCAAATACCTGTTTCTGTCCAGGCCAAGGCGGTTTGGTAAATCACTGCTGGTGGATACCCTGAGGTGCCTGTTTGAGGGGAGGAAGTATCTATTTAAAGGGCTCTGGATATATGATAAGTGGAACTGGGATGATAAATACCCTGTTATCAAGATTGATATGGGAGGAATAGTAAATAGTAATTTAAACTCATTTTCAGAGAGTCTAAAAAATGAGATATTATCAATTTCTTCAAGCACAGGAGATTATGATCTTTCTTCTTATTCCCACCCAAAGGATATATTAAAGAGTTTAATCAGAAAATTATCAAAAGAAAAAAACAAGAAGGTGGTAATACTGATAGATGAATATGACAAGCCAATAATAGATAACATAGAGAGGAAAGAGTATGCGGTGGAGATAAGGGATTATCTGAGGAGTTTTTATGAGGTATTCAAGGGGCTGGATGAGCATATAAGATTATTTTTTATGACAGGAGTGAGTAAGTTTTCCAGGGTGAGCCTGTTTTCAGGACTGAATAATCTACAGGATGTATCTCTCTATCCAGAGTTTGGCACACTGCTTGGATACACTGAGGAAGAGATAGTGAGGGACTTTAAAGAATACCTGACAGATATAGACACTGAGGAGATGAGATACTGGTATAATGGGTATAATTTCCTTGGCAAAGAGCATGTGTATAATCCATTTGATATACTTCAGTTTTTAAAATCCAGGAAATATCAAAACTACTGGTTCAGGACAGGGACACCATCCTTTCTGATAAAGGTGCTTGAGGAGAGGGAAGAAGAACCTGACCTTGCAGTGGTGGAAAACACTGAGTTATCAGCAGACCTACTGGATGCCTTTGATGTATATACCATGCCCATAGAGACACTGCTTTTTCAGACAGGGTATCTCACAATAAAGGAAGAAATAATCAGCCCCAGGGGGGTAAGTTATTCTCTTGAGATGCCCAATTATGAAGTGAGGCAGAGCCTTAACAGGGAGTTACTCCTTGGGTATCTCAAGGCAGTTAAGGTAAAGGATGAGGGGAGTTATGCAAACAGGCTGTGGGATAGTCTGAGAAAAGATGACATAGGCGGGTTTATAAGGATAATAGAGGCACTATTTGGAGGCATTCCATACTCCACGGTGGAGCTCACTAAGTATGAGGACTATTATAAATCGGTTCTTTATGCATTTCTGCTTGGTGCGGGGTTAGAGGTGATACCAGAGGATATAACAGACAGGGGGAGGATAGATTTAAGCATCAAACTACCTGATATATATCACAGGGGCTCTTCAGTAGTGGTGATGGAGCTAAAGGTGGTAGAGGAAAGGGAAGATAAGGCCATAAGGCAGATAAAGGAGAAGGGATACCACAGGAAATACACGGATAGGACCTGTTACATAGTGGGCATTGAGTTTAACAAGACCACCAGGGAGCTATATTCCACCTGGGAAAAGATAACACCCTCGTAATTATTTAATGATGCCCCGCATATTGAGGGGATTAAAGCTGGTATCATAATCATATACATCCATGTCTTCAATCTGCTTCAGAAGATTTACAACAACATATGTGAGGGGGGTTGCCAGTGCCTCATATAGTGATTTTACAAGCCACTGAGTCAGTATGGTTATAAAAAGAATTTTTCCAGGGATTACTCCTCCAAACGCTACAGTTATAAATATGAGGGAATCAAGTCCCTCTCCTACCAGGGTGGATCCAATGGTCCTGGACCAGAGAAACCTTCCATTCGTAAAAATCTTCATCTTTGCAAGCACATATGAGTTTGAAAACTCGCCTACCAGATACCCCAGAAAAGAGGCAATAAGTAGCCTTGGGGTATATCCCAGTATCCTGTTGTATGCATTCTGTGCATCCCAGATGGGTGCAGAAGGCAGGGCCTTTGTAACTGAAACTGCTATTACTAAGATCAGGTTACAGAAAAACCCAAGCCATATGACCCTCCTTGCTGTTGAGTAACCATACACCTCTGTTAATATATCGCCCACAATATAGCTTATGGGAAATATTATAATCCCTGCAGGCAGAACCAGACCAAAAAGATTTATGAGTTTTACTGATATTATATTTGCTGTTATGAGTGATGTAATAAAAATGGATAGTGTAAATATAAAGGCTGTTGAGTATCTTTCCTGTCTGCTTTTCAAATTGCTTCCCCTCTAAATAGTATCTTTATTTAAAATTGCCTTTTAAAGATAGGGGCGTTAATATTATGGACGATTGCCATCACCTGTCAACCAAACATTAATGTTAGAAGATAATGAAAGGGATGTTTGAGGAATTTAAGGTATGTGAGTTATGTCCAAGGAAATGCGGGGTGGACAGGGCCTCAAAAGAGAAGGGATTTTGTGGTGAAACCGATGAGATTCGTATTGCCTATGTTGGGCCACATTTTGGAGAAGAACCTCCCATTACAGGAAGGAATGGTTCAGGCACAGTTTTTTTTACAGGTTGCTCACTTAAGTGCAAATTCTGTCAGAACCATCAGATATCACGGGGTGGTATTGGAAAAAGAATTTCAACGGATCAATTGATCGAGGGCATAATAGATATGATTGAGGAAAATGGTGTTCACAATCTCAATTTTGTAACCCCGGATCATTTCTTCCCTTATGTTTTTCATGCAGTATCTGAAATCAGGAGCATGGGCTATAACATACCAGTGGTCTTAAATGTATCAGGTTATCAATCAATGGATATGGTCAACATTTCCAGTGAATTTACGGATATCTATCTTCCTGATTTCAAATATGCTGATAAAGATATTGCACGGATTCTATCATCATGCGGAGATTATCCATCTGTTGCGCTTGATGCCATATCGGCTATGGTGTCTCAAAAGGGATTCCTGAATACATTTTTTGATGGCACAGAGGTGGCAAAAAGGGGAGTGCTGGTAAGACATCTTGTGCTCCCGGGAATGATAAAGAACTCAATTGATGCACTTTCCATGCTAAGGATAGAATTTGGAGAAGAGCTCCCCATAAGCATAATGTCTCAATACAGGCCAGTGGTTCCACAGAAGATTCAGGACCTGGACAGATCCCTCAGCAAAGAAGAATATAAAAGGGTATATGAACATGCAATGGAGCTGGGGTTTAAAAATCTATTTATCCAGCCAATCCCGGAGATGGAAATGGAAGATGTATTCAATATCGGTGTCCCTGATTTTACTAAAGAACAACCATTTAGATGGGGGAGCGGGCGTAATTAATGGAGATTTTCCAGATTGACATGGAACCAATACATCAATTAAAAGATTATTTAATGGATACAAGAGATAAAAAAAGATTAACCCAGAGTGTAAAAGGCTCTGGCTGAGCATCCAAGATAGGTCCAGGGGACCTGGATAGAGCTCTCTGCGGGCTTGATATACCTGAGCATCCTGACCTCCTGGTGGGCATTAACACATGTGATGATGCAGGGGTGTTCAGGATAAGGGACGACCTTGCACTGATTCAGACCCTGGATTTCTTTACTCCTGTTGTGGATGACCCTTATGATTTTGGAAGGATAGCTGCTGCCAATGCCCTGAGTGATATTTATGCAATGGGCGGGAAACCCATAACCGCCATGAACATCATCTGCTTTCCCATAAATGGCATGGATATTGATGTCTTAAAAGAGATACTAAGGGGTGGACTTGCCAAGATAAAAGAGGCAGGTGCCCTTCTTGTTGGGGGGCACAGCGTTGATGATGAAGAGCTTAAATACGGACTTTCAGTTACTGGAACTGTTCATCCAGACAGGTTAATCACCAATAAAGGGGCATGTCCGGGAGACCATCTCATCCTCACAAAATCAATAGGCACAGGGATAATTAATACTGCCATAAAGGGAAATCTTGTGGAAAGTGACCTTATTAGTTATGTTACCGAGCTTATGGCAGAGCTAAATAGCACTGCATCAGAAGTGATGCATGGATTCAGTGTTCATGCATGCACTGATGTTACAGGCTTTGGGCTTATTGGACACATATGTGAGATGATTGAGGGAACAGGTGTGGGACTGAGGCTATTTACTGATAAAGTGCCCCTCATCGAAAAGACAAAGGATTTCGCAGGCATGGGCATGATTCCTGCTGGCACATACCGGAACAAAAGATTCAGGGCGGATTTTATTTCAGACTCTGAGAAGGCAGACCCTGTAC
>JALVMZ010000257.1 GCA_027032655.1 Desulfobacteraceae bacterium | reverse complement strand
TGAGATACAGAGATGATCAGGTTGCTCTGATATTTCAGGGCGAGGGGCAGGAACCGGTAAAAATGACATACAGAGAGGTATATGAAGAAGTGGCACGGGTGGCAAAGGCCCTCAGAGATATGGGGATCAAACCTGGCGACAGGGTCGTGGGATTCATGCCCAACATGCACAATACCACCATTGCCATGCTTGCTGCAACCAGCTTAGGTGCAATATGGTCTTCCTGCTCACCCGATTTTGGAATAAAGGGGGTGCTTGATAGATTTGGACAGATAAAACCCAGGGTCATATTCACGGCAAATGGATACTGGTTCAAGGGAAAGGAGTTTGACTCCCTTGAAAGAATTAAAAATATCCTGAAAGAGCTGCCCACCATTGAAAAGGTTGTGGTTATACCATATACAAATCCATCTCCTGACATAAGTGATGTGCCAAACGCTGTTTTCTGGGATGAGTTCAAGGCAAAGGGAGATGTGCCTGAATTAAAATTTGAACAGCTACCCTTTGAACATCCCCTCTATATCATGTATTCATCCGGAACCACGGGACTTCCCAAGTGTATGGTGCAGAGTGCAGGTGGAATTCTCATACATCACCTGAAAGAACTAATGTTACACACAGATCTGAAAAGAGAAGATACCATCTTCTATTTTACCACATGTGGATGGATGATGTGGAACTGGCTCATGAGCTCCCTTGCAGTGGGTGCCACCTTAGTGTTGTATGATGGAAATCCATTCCATCCAGACCCTGGCGCACTGTGGAAGATGGCACAGGATCAGAAGATAACCATCTTTGGGACAAGTGCAGGATATATCCACGCGCTTATGAACACTGATGTCAGGCCCGGAAAACTATATGACCTATCCCCTTTGAAGACAATACTCTCCACCGGCTCACCTCTCAGTGTGGAAGGATTTGAGTTTGTTTATAGAGAAATCAAAGAGGATGTCCAGTTATCTTCCATATCAGGCGGAACAGACCTGAATGGATGCTTTGCCCTTGGATGTCCCATGCTTCCTGTTTATGCTGGGGAGCTTCAGTGTAGAGCACTTGCAATGAAGGTATTGGCTTTTGATGAAAATGGGAATCCAGTAATAGACCAGAAAGGTGAACTTGTATGCACCGCCCCATTCCCATCCATGCCCATCTATTTCTGGGATGATCCTGATGGCAAAAAATATCATGATGCCTATTTTAATGTATATCCCAATGTATGGAGGCATGGAGATTTCATAGAGATAAATGACCACGGGGGGGTTGTTATTTATGGAAGATCAGATGCCACTCTCAATCCTGGTGGTGTCAGGATTGGAACAGCAGATATATACCGGTATGTGGAACAGCTTGAAGAAATCGAAGACAGTATTGTAATAGGTCAGCCCTGGAAAAACGATATTCGGGTTGTGCTTTTCGTAAAGATGGCTGAAGGATACGAACTAACAGAGGAGATAAAAAACAAGATAAAGCAGACTTTGAGGACAAATGCCTCCCCACGGCATGTGCCTGCCAAGATAATAGCAGTGCCTGATATACCATATACCCTTAATATGAAAAAGGTGGAGCTGGCTGTAAAGAAGGTGGTTATGGGTGAACCGGTGTTAAACCGGGATGCCCTGAAGAATCCCGAATCCTTGGATTACTTCAAAGATCTGCCTGAATTAAAAGAAGATTAATATTATGGGGGCTGCTTTATGAGTAATCTAAAAGACTCATTTACAGCCTCCCCTGATATCCCTTTTTTGCTCCTTCCATTCGAATATCATAAAAAAGAGGAAATAAAAAGGGTTCTATCCTTTTTTGGCCCTGCCCTCTTGCTGATCCCATGGCAGGTGGAAGCAAAGACCATGGAAGAGGTTACGAACCACATTAAGATTATCCATCCTCCAGAAGATATGGACCCTGGACCCGGATTTAAAACCATTCTCAGGGAATACAAAACATGGATGAATACACATAATGACAGAGCAATGGCAGGATTTTTAAGATTCTGGAATAATAATGCAGTGGAAGAAAGAGAGAGCATCTGGGATATAAAAAGGATGATTCTTGGAAAAGAATTGAACATAAGAAGACCCCCTTCAGATGATCTCCCTCTGAAATGGCATCTTCTCCTTCATCTTGCCATGGAGATGAGCAGGAACATATACGAACTTGAAGATACAATGGAGAAACTCAAAAACAAAGATCTCCTGCTTAAAGGGGCTGTGGATGATGATAAAGAATTAATGGGGATTTTAAGGGATGTCCCAATAAGGGCTCCGGATACACTCATGCCTGCTGAGCAATTAAGGAGAGTGATTGATGCATGCAAAGGACTGTTCAGCCAGGACATGAACCAGGCAAAAATCTTTTTCATAAAAGATAAAAGATTAATAAATCTCATCCTTGATGAGTTATCAGATTACCTGTTGGATTCTAAACAGAGTGCGGAGCAGATAAGGTTTAAATGGCCTGATCTCTCTCACCTATCATATGATCAGATAAAAGAGATAAAAGATAGATTATTCCAGAATGAAATCCTGAAGGAGTTCAGAAAAAGGATATTCAATTTAGATACCAGAAATATTGAATCCATTAAAGAGATGAGCCATAAGTTACTCAATGCCATCCCTGAGAATCTAAGAGAAGGAACAGTTGAATTCACCCTGACTTACATTCCCCCCATCAACTCTTCTAAACATGATCCCCTGCTAATCTTCCAGAACAAATCCTTATGCGGGACGTCCTTAAATAATTAAATAACTTAACACTAAACAAGGAACCCTTAAATCTCCTAAGCACTGAAGTTGTTTAATTATTTAAGGACGTCCCGCATATTGCACTTCAGGGCCTTGAGGTTCGAGGTGCCAAATTCCTTACCTACTCTGTCCCCTGATGTGAGCATATTGTAGTTAGATTTATCCCATGAAAATAGCTCTGAGTCCCTGTCCTCAGGAAACCACCATCCATAAGATGCACAAACAACCCCTGGCATTATCCTGTCTGTTATACGAACAACCTGGGATGCCTTTCCATATATTGTCTCAATTATAACCTCATCACCGTCACTTATGCCAAACTCCCCTGCAGTATCCGGGTTAATTTCCACCACTGGATATGGTGATGAATTCCGAAGTCGTTCAATCATTCTGTAGGATGAGTGAAGATAGTATGGACTCTTTGAACTGGTCAGAATAAGCGGGTATTCAGGGTCGTCATCAAAAACAGGTTTATATTCAGGAAGGGCTCTTACTCCCAGCTTATCTGCATTACTCAGAACAAGTTCCACCTTGCCAGTTGGTGTTTTAAATCCTTTATGCTTGAACTTGAAAAAACTCTCTTCTCCCCTGAGATACCCCTTTTTCACAAACTCATCATAAGTAATTCCAGCAGGTCTGAGCAATTCATCAAGTATATCCTGATAATCATCAAACCAGAATTCAGGGGGGCTTATCCTCTTTCCTATCTCATTTAGAATCTTTAAATCAGGCCAGCACTCATCTGGAGGTTCCACCACCTTTGGCCTTGCCAGGATAATCCCATGTCCAAGTCCATAATGTCCAATATCATTGAACTCAAACTGAGTGGCAACAGGGAGAACAATGTCAGCAAGGGAGGCGGTGGGAGTCATGAACAGTTCTGACACCACAAAGAAGTCAAGAGCTATAAGAGCTCTGTATGTAACAGGGCTCTCTGCCCATGTAATCAGTGGATTTGTGCACATTGAATAGAATGCCTTTATTTCATAGGGTATGCCTTCAAGCACTGCCCTTTTAAAGAATGACGGGGGCACTGTCATGAACCTTGGTATAACCCCATGGTGGGCACTTATCATCTGTCTGGGTTTGTCAGGTAAAAGGTCAGCACGAACAAATCTACCCGGCCTCATTACAGGAGGGTCAAGTGCCTGGATATTTCCACCCGGGACATCAAGGTTTCCACATATTGCCATAAGGCAAATAAGTGCCCTGCATGTATCAAATGTATATACATTATGTTCTATGGGATTTCCCCACTGAATTGCAGAAGGCTTGCTGGTTGCATACTGGATTGCAGATTCAGTTATTAATTCCTCTGGAATACCTGTTATTTCTGATACCTTATCAGGGGTATATGATTTTACATGTTCCTTAAGCTCTTCAAAACCATGGGTCCACTCTGAAACAAATTCCCTGTCATAAAGCTCTTGCCCAATGATCACATTAATCATGGCAAGTGCAAGGGCACAGTCCGTGCCCGGTCTTATCTGAAGGAAAAGATTAGCTCTTCCTGACAGGGCTGTCTTTCTTGGGTCAATCACAATCAGCCGGGTTCCTGTCTTTATCTGCTCGAGCAAGAGAGAACATATCTCCCCCTCTTCGTTGGTGTGGGTAATGTTGCTACCCCATAGTATTACAAGTTCGCTTTTTTGATGAAAATCTGCCACAGGATAAAATCCGCATGTATGCAATCCGGTTATCTCCCTTGGGGCATGGCATACATCCTGGGATGCAATCACATTGGGTGAGCCAAATATGTTGGCAAGTCTTATAAGCACGAAGTGATCAAGTCCCTTAGGCATGCCCACGCCAAATGCTACCGCCCTTGCTCCATATCTATCTTTTATGGAAAGAAGGTTTTCGGCTATCTCATTCAGTGCATCCTCCCATGAAATCTTTATCCATTTGCCTTCACCCCTCTGTCCTTTTCTCTTTAATGGATGCCTCAGTCTTTGAGGATGATACAGCTTATCCACAGATGCAAATGCCTTTCTGCATATATACCCCCTATTAAGATACCCTTCAGGATCGCCCTTTATACGAACTATCTTCCCATCCTTTACTTCCACAAGTAATGCACATCCTCCATGGTCCATCCTTGCGCAGTGAGTTCTCACCCACCTGATAGAATTATCTCCCATGTAAATTATACCTCCTTTTGAAAAAATCCCTTAAGATAGTTCAAGCTCCTTTTTCTCAAGTTCCCTTATCTCATCCCTTATTATGGCTGCTTCTTCAAATCGTAGCTCTCTGGCAAGCTCTTTCATCCTGCTGTAGAGCTCATCTATCCTTTCCCTGATACGCTCAGGAGTAATATATTCCGCGGGTTCCTCTTCGACTTTAGGGACTGTCA
>JALVMZ010000256.1 GCA_027032655.1 Desulfobacteraceae bacterium | reverse complement strand
GTTCCATCACCTACACCTTCGGGGGTCTTTGCAGGGATTATGATCACACCGCCAGGCCTTACCACGGGAGTAGGTGCAAAAAACAGATATGTGGCAGAGCGGGATGTCTGATAGAGATTCATGTCCTTTGGATACCCAACCCCACCAATTGCAATATCATACTGCTTTGGAATATCCACCTCAAATATACCCCTTGCCCTTTGAACAAGCCTGCTGAATGTGGACTCGGGCTCTCCTGCCATAACCTCAAGGGGGCGTTTATTTTCATCCTGTATCACATTCACTATAAAATCCAGTCCTGCTCTTTTTGATGCAGATGTAATTGCAAGATGAAATGGGTTTCCATCAATCTTGCCCAGCCTTGTGCCCGGGTGTCCCACCATTTTAGGCCCATGGGTGTAAGAGATGAACTCCTCCCCCCCTGCACCTATTGCAACCGTCTTTCTGCCACCAGAGTATCCTGCATAAAGATGTGGCTCAACTATTCCTGTTGCTATGAGAAGATCTGATTCACATGCAATGCGATTGATTATAATCTTTCCGCCATCATCTGTATATCCCAGCTCAAGGAGGCCGTCTTTGTCCTTAGGGTCATGGTCAATCACCCTGTAATTCTCTACAACATCCTTTCCAAGCTTTTGAATCTTCTCTTCCATGGTGCTTGGTCTGTGCATTCCCACACCACATATCAGGGTAATCGGCTCCTTTCTTATACCTGCCATGTGGAGTTCTTTGATTATTTCAGGCACAATCAGATGATCAGGGCTTGCCCTTGTAATATCAGTAAATACAATGGACACATTCTTCTTTCCCTTTGCAAGCTCCCTTAGAGGAGGGGAATTAACAGGAGAAGAGATGGCCTTCTGGAGGCTGGATTTAAAATCCTTCAGGGGCTCAAATGATGGGGATTCCACCAGGTGCCCTTTCATGCCCCGGGGAAGTGTAAATTCAATATATTCCCTGTGATAGGGGACTCTATATATTTCCATTTTATAGTGCCATTTTTCCTGGATTTAAAATGTTGTTTGGATCCAGCAGTCTTTTGATTGACCGCATTACATCCATGGAGACTCCCTGGTGTTCAAGTTCCATGTATGGTGCCTTGGCAATGCCTATTCCATGCTCACCCGTCAGTGTCCCTCCTTTTTTACAGGCAAGTTCAAATATATCATGGACTGCGGATTTCAGTTTCTTCCTCTCCTCTGGGTCTGAGCCATCAAACATTATTTTTGGGTGAAGGTTGCCATCCCCTGCATGACCAAAGATAACAAAGGGAAAACCATATCTATTTATAATCTCTGAAATGCCTGTCAGGAGTTCAGGGACCATGGATATGGGAACGCTCACATCCTCGGATACATTGTTGGGCCTTATCCTTGCGGAAAGACTGCTAACCGACTTTCTCACATTCCATATTTCATCAGCCTCCTCTTTTGAGGATGCAACCCTTATTCCAGTTGCCTGATTGTGCCTGAATGCCACAAGTAGCCTCTCCATCTGAAACTCTGCTTCCTCCTTTGTATATGCATCTGTCTCAGCAAGTATCATGGCCCTGGAGCCTTGTTCCTCTATCAGCCCTTCATTTTTCAGAATCAAAATGGTATTTTCATCAAGTATTTCAAGCGCACTCGGTATGATTCCTGATTTTATCACCTCTGCAACTGCATTTCCTGCATCCCTCAGGGATGGGAAAAATCCAATGGCAGTCTTTGAAGAAAGGGGCATGGGATGAATCCTCAGGGTAATCTCTGTTATTATGCCCAGTGTCCCCTCTGAGCCCACAAACAGCCTTGTAAGGTCATATCCAGAAGAGGATTTAAGAAAGGCTCCTCCTGTTTTCATAATCCTTCCATCTGGCAGAACAACTTCAAGCCCCTGCACATAATCCCTTGTAACACCATATTTTGCCCCCCTCAGCCCTCCTGCATTTGTTGCCACATTCCCTCCTATGGTGCAGGCATTTCCGCTTGCAGGGTCAGGGGGAAAAAAGTAACCATAGGGCTCAAGAGCCTTCTGGAGATCTGCATAAACCACTCCTGGCTCAAGCACCACACCCCTGTCCTGAATCCTTATTTCCTTTATTCTATTCATCCTGCAAAGGTCTATTACAAGACCTCCTTTAAGGGGCACTGCTCCACCCGCAAGGCCCGTGCCCGCCCCCCTGGGAATTACAGGAAAACCCTCCTCATTTGCAAGCATCAGCACCCGGGATATCTCAGAAGCGCTCTTAGGCCATATGGCAAGTTCTGGCCTACTGCTGTGATCAGATGCATCATAGGAATAGGAGATAAGGTCTATTAAAGAATCAGTTGAGTTTTCCTCTCCCACTATATCAATGATTTTCTTTTTGATTGACTCATCCATAATCCTGCCAGGAGATTTCAATTCATCTGCCCAACCCTTGTGTTAAAATATCTTATAGCATCCTGGATACATTTATGAAAATCAGCATATATATCAATAATCCCGAGCAGGTCAAGAGGGGATTTTGACCTCCCTGAGGACAGGAATCTAATTAAGCCATCAATAATGCCCTGATTGCCTGAAAGCCATTCATTGAAAATATAGACGGCAAATATACCACCGGATACATAGTTGTAACAATAAAAGGGAAGTTTAAATATATGATGCACATGGCACCATGCCAAGCCATATTCAGGTTCAGGCTCAATACCGTAAAGGGATGCCATCTCTTTAAGCCAGATATCTGATATCTCCTGGGATGAAAGTGTATGCTCACCTGTTCTTTTGTAAATCTCCTCTTCAAATGATGTCAGGGCACACTGCCTGAATATATTCTTTATCATGCCCTCAATGTGTATTGAAATAATGGCCCTTTTACTGCTCCTGAACTCATTTCTCTCCATCATGTGGTGCAGCACAAAGAACTCCATAAGCGTTGATGGTATTTCCATTAAAAATCTATGGGGATAAAAATTAATATATGAATTTGAAGATGCTAACTTAAAATGAATCCCATGTCCCATTTCATGGGCAAGGGTAATCATATCATAGATGTTCTTCGAGTAATTAACTGAGATAAATGGTGGTAGAGATGGAGATCTGGCATAACAAAATGCCCCATTTAATTTTCCTTGCCTTTTTCCAAGATCAATACATCTTTTTTCTATCAGCTCAACTCCAATATCATAGAACACGGGGCTGATCTCTTTTAAGGCATCAAGGATTATGCTTACTGTTTTAGATGGTGAAAGTTGAAAATCATGCCTGTAAAATGGTGCATTAACATCTGCCACTCCTGGCCTTTTAATGCCCAGGTGATAAAACTTTCTTCTCATATAATCTGATACAATGGGATATGCCCCTTTTATCTCTTCTAATATCTTTTTTATGGTATTATATTTAACATCATCAAATGCGCAAATCATATGAAAGGCTGATTCAAGATTGCGAATACGCCTTTCCGTTTCAACCTCATGGCATATGGAATTTAAGATAAGACTCATAAGGCCTGCAACCCTCTTTATCTCACGGTATAGATTAAGAAGTGCCCTTCTTCGCACCTTTCTAACAGGATGTCCAATAAGCGAAATGGCAGATGATATATCAAGATATTTACCTGAATCAAAAGGAGATGGAATCTTGAGCCCATCAATTACAGCGTCATAGATATCCTGAAAGGCATCCCTTACTGATAATGACCTGTCTATCACAAGCAGTTCCTGTTCCTGTTTAAGGGTAGGAGAAGCAATGGAGTGAAGACTCTTAACAAAATAAGAATATTTTTTAAATTCTGGTGCATCCTCCAATAGCGTATCTTTTGATGTTTTATTTAAAATCTTTATGGATAAAAGGGCATGTAGTTTTAAGACACTTAGCCATAATAACCTGGCATCTCTTTTGTTCTGGATGGATGTGCTGTTGTTTGTATCTTCAGCATATTTCAGGAAAAAGTATGTAAGAAGCTCTGCCCCCTCTGCTCCAATCCTCTCATATTCCTCAACATATCTCCTTAACTTTTCATTTGAAAGCCTGGTTTCAGATATAAGTCTTTGAATCAGTTTCTCTGCCCTAATGGAGACCCTTTTGAGATTATTTAAAATAGCCTCATCATCTTTATTCCATATGGCACTCAGATCCCAGGCATAAGTATTTAATTTCCTGGCTTTTCTGTTATCAGACATCTAAAACCTCATCCCAGTATCTTTTAGAAATTATATGGATATTAATTGGGATTTTCAAACCTTTGCAATATCAGTAAGATACACCGCTTCTCCTTAAAAATTCAACAAAATCCTTTCTCTATGACTGCAAGCTTAGTGGGTGTGCATGGGAGTCTCTGAAAGTGTTTTTCCAGACCATTGTTCTGGATAAGGATGCAGTGGTCTGTTTTACCTTTACAGGAAGACCGGATTTATTTATGGAAAGGGGAAGTGATTATTGCATCAGATTACAACATAGTCAGGAGATGAAGATTAATAAGAACGAGCCTGGCCGATAGACTCCGTTGGCATTGTGAGACAAGGCGTGAATTGGATAAATGAATAACCGAGGAGCCATGGGATGCAATATGAATGTGTAATACTGGAAAAAGAGGAAGCAGTTGGCATTATCAAACTTAACAGGCCCCGGGTCCTTAATGCCATGAATAAACAGCTCTGGCTTGATTTTGGTTCAGCCCTTGATGAAATGCAAAGAGATAAGGGCATTAAAGTGGTCATAATCACAGGGCAGGGTAGGGCATTTTCTTCGGGTGCAGACCTTAAGGAATCAAAGCACAGGACACAAGAAGAATACAGAGATTACCTGGTAGAACTTCAGGAAGCCTCTCGAAGACTAATCCGTTTTGAGAAACCCACAATAGCGGCCATAAACGGATATGCCTTAGGTTCAGGCTATGAACTGGCCCTTGCATGTGATATAAGAATAGCAGCCTATGAGGCAAAAATAGGATCCCCCGAGGCCAGGGTAACTTCGTCTGTTACAGGTGGCGCTTTCAGGCTTTTGCAGGACCTGGTGGGCCCCGGGAAAGCAAAGGAGCTGCTTTTTACGGCAGAGTATATTGATGGGGAGGAGGCCGAAAGGATAGGACTTGTAAATAAGGCCGTTCCCCTTGAACAGCTCATGGATGAGGCC
>JALVMZ010000255.1 GCA_027032655.1 Desulfobacteraceae bacterium | reverse complement strand
CAAGGGAGATTACCTGATAACTGGAAGGAGAGGATTCCGGTATTTGAAGAAGATCGGAAGGGAATGGCAACAAGGGCGGCATCAGGCAAGGTCCTGAATCAGGTAGCACCTGTAATTAAGAATCTTGTGGGGGGATCAGCGGATCTCTCTCCTTCAAATAAGACAATAATTCAGGGGAGTAGCTCTTTTCAGGCAGGGACATACGGGGGACGGAATATCCATTTTGGAGTAAGGGAACATGCAATGGCAGGTATAATGAACGGTATGGCACTTCATGGAGGAATGAGGCCCTATGGAGGGACATTTCTTGTATTTTCAGATTATATGAGACCATCACTCAGGTTATCTGCAATGATGGAATTGGGTGTTATTTATATATTCACACATGATAGCATTGGTCTTGGTGAAGATGGCCCCACACATCAACCCATTGAACATCTGGTATCCCTGAGAGCAATCCCTTCCCTTGTGGTGATAAGGCCATGCGATGCAAATGAAACAGCAGGGGCATGGGAATACGCCCTTGAATATGGTGGAGGCCCTGTTGCACTTATCCTTTCAAGACAATCGCTTCCTGTGCTTGATCCAGATATATACAAAACAAGACAGGGAGTAAAAAAAGGAGCATATATCCTGAAAGAGAGCGGTCTTTCACGAACAGATGCCATAATTATTGCAAGTGGCTCCGAAGTGCATATTGCCCTTGAATCATCAAGGGAGCTTGAAAAGGAGGGCGTGGGCACAAGGGTGGTGAGTATGCCCTCATGGGAGATATTTGAAAAGCAGAGCAGGGAATATAGGGATTCAGTGTTACCACCTGATATAACCGCAAGGGTAGCAATTGAGGCAGGCGTCCCTTTAGGATGGGAAAAATATGTGGGTGATAGAGGTAAAATAATTGGAATTAATCGGTTTGGTGCATCAGCTCCATATAAGGTGCTATATGAAAAATTAAATATAACTTCCAGCCATGTAATAAAAAAGATCAAAGAATTATTATAAACTTGTTGGGAGGTAATCTGTTCTTACATTGTGGAGGGCGGTGAATATATTCCCTTTGACCTTTTTATTTTTCCTGTAAAAGGAGTTCAGCATCTCCTTTATCTCCTGTCTTTTAGACCTGCCTGATGTGGGGCAGCCAAGATCCACATTCTCCCATCCCATATAGGATACATATCTTTCGATGATATTTTCGTCCACCATATAGAGGGGTCTTATAACCTTTATCTTTCCATTGAAAAATTCCTGGACAGGCATCATAGTGCTGATGGCACCGCCATACATCACATTAATAAAGAATGTTTCAATTACATCATCCTTATTATGTGCAAAGGCTATTTTTGAGCATTTCATCTCTTCACTGGCCTTAAAAATAAGCATCTTTCTTTTCCTTGAACACAGGAAACACGGGTTTTCACGATTCTGGGGGCTATGGGCAAGTTTTCCAATATCAGAATGGATTATCCTGTATTCAAATTTGTTCTTTCTGAGAAAGGATTCAACTTTTTTATAAGAATAATCATTGAATCCAGGGTCTATATGTATTGCAGTTATCCTGTAATTGATGGGTATCCTTTTTAATCTTTCCCTTAAATTCCAGAGAAGACTGAGGCTGTCTTTCCCTCCAGATACTGCCACAAGCACATGATCTCCATCCTCGATCATGTTCCATCGGGAAATGGCCTCTCCCATGAGCTTTTTTATCTGGAGCGAAGAGTATCTACTCATGGAGGGAATCAGTATGTCCTCTCACCAAAAATCTTTGTCCCGATCCTTACCATATTAGCACCTTCTTCTATTGCCACTTTGTATGAATTGGACATACCCATTGAAAGATATCTCATCTCCACATTGGGAATATTGCGGGACTTAAGTTCTTCAAATATCTCTCTGGTCTTCTGGAAATAGGGTCTTGCATTTTCAGGATTTCCAGTAAAGGGGCCCATGGTCATGAGCCCCATTACCTTTATATTTGATAGTGCGGATATCTCCTCTATTAAAGGAATTGCATCTTCTGGCATCACTCCGGCCTTTTGCTCCTCTTTGCCGCTGTTAATCTCAATAAGAATGGGCATTACCCTATCAATCTTTTTACACTGCTTATCAATCTCCTTAGCCAGCCGTAGCGAATCAACCGTCTGAATCATATCAAATATTTTTACTGCCTTTTTCGCCTTGTTTCTCTGAAGATGTCCTATCATGTGCCACTCAACTCTATTGCCGATTTGAGAAAACACTTTTTCTGCTTCCTGAACATAGTTCTCCCCCACTATCTCAAGTCCGGCCTCCACTGCCTCCATTATCTCCTCCGGTGTCCTTGTTTTGGCAGCACCAACAAGCTTAACACCAGGAGGGAGTTCATTCAGGATTCTTTTAAGATTCTCCTTTATCATTTTTTATGTCAGGAAAAAGAGCAAAAAACCCTTAACAACTACATGAGCTTCCGCAGGATGCTCCTGTGGACAATTTTGAACTTATTGAAAAACCTGAGCCGAACACTGATTCAACAAAATCCACATTTACCGGCTTTACCATCTCAAAAAGATCCTTGTTAATCAGATATTTTATTCCATCTTCTTCAAATATCACATCATCATCCTTTGGCTCATCCAGAGCCATTCCTAAGGATGGTCCTGATCAACCACCCTGAGAAAGATAAATCCTGATGGGTGATACCTCATCCTTTCCCTTGAAGAATTCCTTAATCATCTGTGTTGCCTTTTCTGTTACCTGAAACATTATTTCCTCCAGTAAATAAGAAATATCAGGCGGGCCTTATTACCCGCCTGTTAATCAATAAGATACTCATTATAGGCATTAATGTCAATTACTTTTAGACAAAATGCTTGATTTTTGGAAAATCAAGTTTGTGAAAAAATAATCAAGACAGTCTCTTTATATTTAATGTTGATGGCATAGTCTCTGGTTTATCCATATGAGGACCTTATCGAATTCCTGTTTTAATTGATTCATTGCCTGTGCCCTATGGCTTACCATATTTTTTTCCTGAGGGGACATCTGGGCAAAGGTCTTTTTAAGAGGTGGATAATAGAATAGGGGATCATAACCAAAACCGTTTTCACCCATTGGATAGAGAGTGATTTCCCCTTCACACTTGCCCTCATAGGTGAGCGCTGGACCTGATGGAACCGCAATGCTTATTACACAGACAAATATGGCCCTTCGGTTGGATATGCCGTCCATCTCTTTTAATAATTTCATATTATTTTCCTCATCAGTTGCATTTTCTCCCGCATATCTTGCTGAATATATGCCAGGTGCACCATTCAAAGCCTCCACCACAAGGCCAGAATCATCGGCAAGAGCAGGGAGGCCGATAATCCTTGCCACATGAAGGGCCTTTTTATATGCGTTCTCTTCAAAGGTTTTTCCATCCTCAACAGGTTCAGGTATTGGCGGCAGTTCTGACAGTCCTTTAATGTTGATCGGAAATCCTGATAACAATTCTTTAAACTCTTTTATTTTTCCCTGATTTCTGGATGCTATTATTATCTCTTTAGTAATCATATCCTGCTCCTCATAAAAAATTTCCTGTGTGAAAGCTTTGAAAAACTCAATTAAATGATATATCAATGTATAACCTTATCCGTCATGCTGAGGGGCCAAGCCCCGAAGCATCTCATAGATCCTTCGGGTGTCTTTCAGACACCCTCAGGATGACGAAAATAATTATATCAACACCCTCAGGATGACAGATGGAATATGAATCATTTTTGCAAAGCTCTCTGTGTTTTTCTACTTTATTTAAAGATCTCTATATTTCATAATAAAACATTTCATGAAAGAGTAAGGTGTGTCAATAATGGATTTTGGAGAGAAACTCTCAATAGAGGATTTCAGAAAAAGATATAATGTTAAGATATCCAGTATTCAGATAAGAGGAAGGGAGTTTCAGTTTTATGTGCCCGCAACAATAGATGAATTTATCAATGAAGATGATGTTATGAAAGATTTTCCATTGTGGGCAAAGATATGGGAACCCTGCATCGTGCTTGCCCATGAAATCTCTGGCATAAACCCTGATGGGATTTCTCATATTCTCGAGGTGGGTTGTGGACTCGGAGTTGTGGGTATTATTGCATCCTGTTTTGGTCATAATGTTACCATGACAGAGTATGATCCCCATGCCATTAATTTTGCAAGGGCAAATGCAGTTTTAAACCTGGGATCAGATAAGGAGCGGATTGATATTGTCAGACTTGACTGGAGGTCTCCTGAATTGGAACATAGATTTGATATCATAACTGGTTCAGAGATTATTTACAGGGAAGAGGATTTCCCTTATATCCTATCACTTTTTAAAGATTATCTTAAGCCTGAAGGAAAGATAATTCTTACATCTGGGATAAGGAAGACCATTATTAAATTTCTGGATGAGTTAAATAAATATTTCAATGTGAGAGTAAAAAAGATGACTCTCAGATCATCAGAAAAGGAGATTCCTCTCTTCATTATTTATGGATCGTTTGATTGAGCTTTATACTTTTAGCCAGTCCTCTTTTCTTATCTGAGCCTGTTTGAGAATTTCTTTAATAAGAGAACTATCTATTTGGCCTCTATGAGGATTAGGTATAATTAATCTGAACTTACCCCTTTTCATATAAGAGTGTTTTCCACCTGAGAATGGTCCATCGAATCCCAGTCTTTTTAATTTTCTTATCATTTCATTTCTGGTGCATGGGGGTATCTTAGGCATACCCAATCTCTATATTATTTTTTCGTTCTCCTAATCGAAGAATACATCCATTAATCTCTGGAAGTTCTTCACCGTCTTTTAAAGAAGAAAGTATCCATGTCTCTATTGCATCAATGAGATTTGTTCTTGCTTCTTCATAATCTTTCCCCTGAGTTAAACAACCTGGAAGTGCCTTGGCAATTGCTATAATACAATCGAGATCTTCTCCTTTTTTATATTCTGCTGTCTTTAAAATTTCATTTATATATTCTGTTAAATTAACAAATTTTGCCATAAAAACCCCTTATCTTAAAGAATTTATCATAATAATCATCAGAAATCTGCGTTTCATTCGTTTCTCTCCTTAATTTATCCAATTAGCGAAACTATTCTTCTCATAAAAACAACCTGA
>JALVMZ010000254.1 GCA_027032655.1 Desulfobacteraceae bacterium | reverse complement strand
ATTCTGATTATTACTCTCCACTTCTCTACCCCCTCACACATAAATCATATCCGTTATTGGAGCACCAGCAGGAACTATAGGAAAGACATTCTCCTCCTGCTCCACCTGGAACTCCATTATAACAGGCATATCCACCTTCAATGCCTCTCTTATAACATCATCCACCTCATCTTTTCTGGTTGCTCTTAATCCAATTGCACCATATGCCTCTGCAAGTTTTACAAAATCAGGTTCATGCTCTATTTCAGTATATGAATAATTGCGCTCATAGAACAGCTCTTGCCACTGTCTTACCATACCAAGGTATCTATTATTTAATATTGCCACTTTAACAGGCAAACGATATTGGACTGCTGTTGCAAGCTCCTGGATATTCATCTGAATGCTTCCATCACCTGCAATGTCTATCACGGTTCTGTCAGGAAATGCAACCTGAGCACCTATTGCAGCAGGAAACCCAAAGCCCATACATCCAAGCCCCCCTGATGTGATAAATGAATTGGGAGAATTGAACTTATAATACTGGGCTGTCCACATCTGATTTTGACCCACCTCTGTTGTAATAATGGTATCCGCGGGACTGAGGGCATCTATCCTCTCAATCACATACTGAGGTTTTATGCTCCTGGTGTCCTTTGAATACCTAAAGGGTTTAGAGTTCTTCCATCTTTTCAGTCTTTCAATCCATGGTCTCCTTATCTTTCTCAGTCCATTAAAATCCTCTTTTTCTATGAGACTCAAAAGCAACCTAAGGGTAGTCTTGCAATCTCCCACCACAGGCACACTAACAGGCACAGTCTTTCTAATTGATGATGGGTCAATGTCAATATGTATAATCTTAGCATTGGGTGCAAATCTATCGGTCCTTCCTGTTACCCTATCGTCAAATCGAACACCTATTCCTATAAGAAGATCACATGCTGCAGTTGCCATGTTTGCACAGTATGTTCCGTGCATTCCCACCATTCCCAGCCAGAGAGGATCATCCGATGGGTATGTTCCGAGACCCATGAGAGTTGATGTAACTGGTGTTAGGATCTTTTTTGAAAAACTTCTAAGCTCCTGGGAAGCACGTGATAGTCTCACTCCACCACCGGTCATTATCAAAGGTCTCTTTGATTCTTTTATCAATTGAACCACTCTGTATAATTGCTTGAAATTGGGCTCATAGCAGGGTCTATAACTTCTTAAGTTGATTTCTTCTCCTGATCTGAACTCTGCTTTTAAACCCATTACATCCTTTGGAAGATCCACCAAAACAGGACCCGGTCTCCCTGACTTTGCAATATAAAATGCCTCTTTAATGACCCTGTGCAGTGAACGCACATCCCTTACAAGATAATTGTGTTTTGTGCATGGACGGGTAATTCCAACTATATCCACTTCTTGAAATGCATCGTTACCTATAAGGGCTGTTGGTACCTGACCGGTAAAAACCACAATTGGAGAAGAGTCCATGTATGCAGTAGCAATTCCTGATACGGTATTTGTAGCCCCAGGGCCTGATGTGACAATACATACCCCTACCTTGCCAGATGCCCTTGCATATCCATCTGCTGCATGAACTGCACCCTGTTCGTGCCTAACCAGTATATGTTTGATGTCAGAGTTTCCCAGTTCATGATAAATATCAAGCACAGCGCCCCCGGGAAAACCAAAGACAACATCAACCCCCTGTTCTTTTAATGCCTCAATGAATATCTGTGAACCTTTAAGTAAAATGATAATCACCCCCTTAAAAATAAAAAATCCGTTATCAGGTCGGGCCTGATAACGGATTTTAAAATTATTGTAACATTATCGCATTATCAGGCCCGGAGGTCTTCCCCTAATAATAATGACCCCGGATACGAGGCATACCACTGCCCCGCTAATCCCGATAATGCTTATGTTACATTCACCTATCATTTTGAAATAAAATTATTTAATGAATTTTTTATATTTTTACATAAGAAATGAATTTGTCAACCGAAAAATTAAAGAATATCTTGATCATCTTTACATTATGAGAAGAATCTCTGAACCCGTCAGGTTCTAAAACCATTGAATATAATTATTAGCTTTGATAATTTTTCTGATGAATCAAGATTTAAAGGAGAGATTTTATGAAAAAAAGAATACCTCCTGGTCAGATAATTATAACAGGGTTTCCTGTAAGAACAGCAGAGTCATCACTAGCTCATATTGACCCTGATAGGTGGTCTTTGAGTATAACAGGACTTGTTGATAATGATATTATAATTCCCTTTAAAGAGATTCAATCAATGAAACTCAGTGAAGTGAAATCTGATTTCCATTGTGTTGAGAAATGGAGTATCCCTGATAATAGGTGGAAGGGGGTCAAAATAAAGAATCTGTTTAATAAGATATCAATAAAACCTGAGGCCCGCTTTGCAATGGTTTATTCATGGGGTGGATATGACTCTGATATAGATCTTGATGCACTACTGCATGAGAATACAATCCTTGCATGGGAAAGAAATGGGAAACCCATAGAACCTGAGCATGGGTATCCATTGAGGCTTATTATCCCGGATCGTTATGCTTATAAGAGCGTAAAATGGGTGGTAGAGATTGAACTTATGAGCGAAGACACCCCCGGGTACTGGGAGAGACGTGGATACCATATGAGGGCCGATGTATGGGCTCAGGAGCGTTTTTTAACAAAAAAATAGCCGGTGCCTTTTTAGTTATTGGATTAAAATTACCCTTGCATTTACCACAATCTTCATATTCCGCGGCACTGATATGAGCTGTGACGGCATGGTGGCCTTCTCCATCATAACAGGTGCCTTCATCTGCCTTTTAATAAAGCCATGTGTTTCTTCTGAAAAATCAATCTGAAATATATTAAAATCTATCTTCATAACCTCTTTTAACTTTTTTGCCTCTTTTACTGCCATCTTATATATTCTTGCCCTTGCCCTTGCCTTAGCAGTTTCTATTTCATCCAAGGTAGGACTGTAGTCCAGAGATGTAATATTTATCTGCAATCCTTCACGGGATACCATTTTTACCCTGCCATATATTCCTGATAGCTTACCTTCAGGTACCCTTGTCTCTGCCCTGATATTTAGTCTTGTAAGCCCTGATCTGTCCTTACTCCTGCGGTAGTCAGTTACTATCCACTCTGAATTAATTATCTTCTTTAGACCTGATAATGCCTCCTGTTTTATTCTGATAAGGTTCTGTTCCTTTGATAGGGCAGAAATGTTTACTACCACCCTGACAGTTGAAGCCTTTACCCACTCTTCCTGAGTAAAATCAAGTATTATCTTCGATCTTATATTGTTTCTATTTTCTTCACCTGCAATAGATGGCGAACTCATAAAAGAACATATGAGTATAGCCATTATATATATGCAAATAAATTCAATCCTCTTCATGCTCATTTGATGCCTCCCCCTTTGTGGAATATTACAAGATCTTTGAAAAAATGTTTTTTACCCCCTTAGTTATCCTGAAGTTATATGATACACGAAATATCCCAGGGAAAATAATAGATTTTTAAAATATTCTATATTATATTTGTCTGTCAAGAAATCTCCTCTGTAAGCAAAACATAAGAGATATGGAGCAGAAACAGAATTCAGGAATATATGTCTTTAATACAGTAATTGGAAGTATTGCCATATTATGGGATAATATAAATGGAGAGGAAAAGATCATTGGTATTAGGCTAAAAACCAAAATGAGCTCATGTAATGGGTATGATATCCCTGCTTTTGTTGTTAAACTATCAGATTTGATAAAACAGTCTCTCAAAGGTAAAGAGGTGCGATTTCCTCTAAATAAACTCAATATTGAACCCTTCACTGATTTTCAAAAAAAGGTTCTGCTCCATCAAACCACCATCAAGAGGGGTTCTATAACCACTTATGGACAGATTGCAAAAACAATTGGCCACAGTGGTGCTTCAAGGGCTGTTGGAAATACACTTGCCATGAATCCCTTTCCAATCATCATACCATGCCATAGAACCATCAGGGCAAACGGTGATCTTGGAGGGTTTAGATATGGGAAGACCATGAAAAGAAAACTCCTTGAAATGGAAGGCATTCGTTTTAATTTCAGGGGAAAGGTCCTTTTTAATACCACCATGGATGTTTCATGAAACAGAAATGTCTCAAATTATACTGATACAAATACCGTGTATCATTAATACATTCCTATTAAATCGTTAAGTTGAGAGATTTGCAAAAATAAACCATATTTCATTTGTCATCCTGAAGGTGACCGAAGGATACTCGAATAGTTCCATGAGATGCTTCGGGTTTGTGTTCCATAGCATAACAATTAAGATAACTCCAGGAATGATTTAAAAAATCAGGATAATTTGTTAGATTTTTTAAAGACCTCAAATATCATAATTAATAGGATTCAAATTCAATAGTTATTGGGATATGAGACACAAATGTATCTTATAGGATTAATCATAAATTATTAGATAGACATGTAAGTTGCTGTTTTTTTAAAAAATTCTTTATATAAAACATAGTGGCACGGATTTTGATTAATAAAAGGATAGTATTGTTTAAGGAGGTGATTAAAAGATGGCGATTTTTAAGTGCACACAATGTGGTCATGAAAGAGAAGCACGATGCAAACCACAGAAATGCCCCCAATGTGGTGGTAAAAAGACATATGAAAAAAAAGAAAAATAATTTATTATAAGGAGAACAAAATGAGTAAAACAGAAAAAAACTTAAAAGATGCCTTTGCAGGTGAATCACAGGCAAACAGGAAATATCTTGCATTTGCTAAACAGGCTGAAAAGGAAGGATACCCTCAGATTGCTAAATTATTCAGGGCTGCAGCAGAAGCTGAGACAGTTCATGCTCATGCCCATCTCAGGGCAATGGGAGGGATAAAGGACACAAAGGAGAACCTGAAGGAAGCAATTAATGGTGAAACCTTTGAATTCAAGAGCATGTATCCACAGATGATTGAAGATGCAAAACAGGAGGGCAATAAGACTGCTGAGAAGAGCTTTACCTATGCAAATGAAGTGGAAAAGGTGCATGCTGAATTGTATCAAAAGGCACTTGATAACATTGAGAACCTGCCTGAGATGGATTATTATGTGTGTTCTGTTTGTGGATATACATGTGAGGG
>JALVMZ010000253.1 GCA_027032655.1 Desulfobacteraceae bacterium | reverse complement strand
AAAACACCCAAATTTTCAATTAAGGTAAAAAATGACGATGAGAATGATTATTTATAGGATGAAGGTATGGGTTTTTGTTAAAAGAGAAGGTTTTTTAAATCAAAAATGATGTAATTTTAGGAGGAGGATGTAATTTCTTCCTGATTTGTACGTACCTTTTCATTATACCTTTTTAGGATATTTTACAGGTCAAAGGTATGAGATTTATAGATACAGGGAGGGATTCAATGCCTTATATCTTGAGTAATAGAATATGTCATAGTATATGTAATATTCTGATATTATTAATTTTATCTGTCTTGCATGCCTTCTTACCACACCTGCAATATTTATAAAGATGAACCTTAATGTCTTTAATCTGTATCTCCTCCATGCCTGGGGTAGTATTGTCAGGGTGAATAATTTCATCAGATTATATGCAAGAAGAATTATCTGAAAGTATGCACTATTGGCAAGTAATTCTCCTGTGGGTATCTTATCTATTGAGTAGTCATTTTTCAGTTCCTTTATTATATTCTCCGCATCCCCCCTCTTTGAATACCACCTCATTACTGCCTTCTTGTCCCAGTGGTATATGTTGGTAATTACTCCATGATATTCATATCCAAAACCTATAAATAACCCTATGTCCCTGGGCCTCTTCCTCGTTACAACAACCCTGTACGCTCCACCCCCCTTCTCAGGACCAATAAAATATACTGTCTCCGCTATCTCCATACCATCTTTATATTCCTCCCACTCTACCTCTGGTATCGCCCTTATTACCTTCCTCATTAATTCCGTCCCCCTTATCCCTATCCCAAAATATAGCCCATTCTCTTCACAATACCTCATTGTCTTGTGATTAAAACCAGCACTGTCCGCACGAAAATATATCCGCTTTATCCCTAATCCCTTAACCTCCTTATGTATCTTCCTTAACAACGATTCATTATTAGCCATAGGAGATGAATTGCCATCCCGAAATACTCCTCTGATTACCATCCCTAATTCCTTTATCATCCCAAATATCGGATTATAACCATAAAAACCCTTGTAGGTCTTCTTCGCTTCCTCCTTCTCACTCTCCACCAGTGATGAATCCTGATCTATTGTTATATGCCTGAGCCCAAGAGCCTTTATCCCCTTCCTTACCAAGTCAGTATTTATCTCTGATAATACCCATATATCACGCCTCTTAAATTTCTTTAAAAAATACCCAAGTGTATTGTCCCTCGGAATCCTGTCCCGACCAAATAACTCTAATAACCCTTCATCACTGTTTAATACCCCTATATGCCTTAACCTGCTACCACCCGAAATCACAAGCCCCATTATATAAAATATCTTCTCATATATCTTATACCCACGCTCACGCTCCCGTAACCCCTTGAGCCGACCCTCCAACTCCTCAAATAACCCTATCTCCCTGGCAAATGACCCTATCACTGCCAAACCAGCCTTTGATGTTACCCTTAATTTTTTTGATTTTTCTACCTTGAATTTTCTTAAATTATCCTTTATCATATTTACCTCCGTGGTTGTTTTCTTTCTCACCCACCTTCACCAGGTGGGTGAATTTTTTCCTTACCCTTCCCATATACCTACTATAC
>JALVMZ010000252.1 GCA_027032655.1 Desulfobacteraceae bacterium | reverse complement strand
CTTAAAGAGGGTAAAATCCCTTGGATTGGCCTTTTCATATTGTTCCAGGTCAACGGTTTTGCCTATCTTTATCTTATTAAGGTCTATTCGGGATAATTTTCCATAATCTTTGAACCTTGAAATATCAAAATAAAGGGACCTCAATTTCTCATAAGCATAACCTTTCTTTATGAGTTCTTCTCCTATCTTAATCATATAATCCACATGTTCACTTGGCCTCATATATCTGGTTGCCCTCTTTATGCCAAGCAAATCAATGTCTGAGAGGAATTCCTTATAATATTTGTCAGTAAAATCGGATAGAGAAACCCCTGCCTCATCTGCCCCTTTTATTGTCCTGTCATCAAGATCGGTTACATTCATAACATGTATTACTTTATAACCTTTGAGCTCCAGATACCTTCTAATTATATCTGCAAGCAGGATACCCCTTAACTGGCCAATGTGCATTGGGCGTGAAAGTATTGGACCACAAGAATAAATATATACTTCATCTTCTTTTTCAGGAGTAAATTCCTCTTTCTGCCGACTCATGGTATTATAAAGCCTTATGCCTGTCTTTTTTCTGTCAGTAAATAGGGGGGTGCTCAAATATCTTTCTCCACCATCAGGAAAGATTACCACTATGGTGCCTTTATCCATCTCTCTGGCAATTTTGAGTGCAATTGCCAGGGCTGCCCCCGAGCTCATTCCTGCAAGTATTCCCTCCTTTTTGGCCAGGAGCCTTGCAGTGTAATATGCTTCTTCATCATCAATATTTATTATCCTTCGTGCCCTGTTCCGTTCAAAAATGCCAGGGGTATAGGATTCTTTCATATTTTTGAGGCCCTGGATCTTGTGACCTAAGTAGGGTTCAACACCTACGATCTCCACTTCTGGATTTAGCTCCTGAAATCTCCTTGATATCCCCATAAGGGTGCCTGTGGTTCCCATCGCTGATACAATAACATCCACATTTCCACCTGTCTGCTCCCATATCTCATTAGCAGTGCCATAATAGTGAGATTTCCAGTTGGCTTCGTTATTGAATTGGTCTGCAAGCCAGAATCTGTCGGGCTCTTCCCTTATCAGGTTATATGCATACTCAATAGCCCCATCAGTTCCAAGGTGAGCAGGCGTAAATTTTAGCTCTGCACCCATTGCCCTCAATATCTTTTTCCTCTCTTCGCTAACTGCCTCAGACATGACAAGCATAATTCTATAACCCTTTATGGCAGATACCATAGAAAGGCCAATACCAGTATTTCCACTTGTGGCTTCAAGGATAATCTTGTCCTTTGTAAGCTCACCCTTTTTTTCTGCTTCTTCTATCATAAAGAGTGCGGGTCTGTCCTTTACAGAGCCCCCCGGGTTAAATGATTCGAGCTTGGCAAGAATACGGACATTCCTGTTGGGATTTAATTTTACAATGGGGACAAGTGGGGTCCATCCTATCTGATCCAGTATGTTATCTCTTTTTTTCATTTACAATCTCTTAAAATTAGAATTTTATCTTCATTAGCACTCTGGAGAGACATTGTCAATTATGGCATAATATAATTTTATCAAGACATTGGTGATATATAAAATAAATAATATAATGGATCTAAAAATAATTTATATCTGGAGGAATATATGAAGATAATGGTAACTGGAGGGGCAGGTTTTATCGGATCCAATGTGGTGGACGGCTATATAAGGGAGGGGCATCAGGTGATAGTTGTGGATAATCTGACAACAGGGAGAAGGCAGAATTTTAATTCAGATGCAGTATTTTATGAGATGGATATAAGGAGTCCTGAGTTGAGGACAATAATAGAGAAAGAGAGGCCTGAAATCATAAATCATCATGCAGCACAGACGAGTGTTCCTGTATCAGTTAATAACCCCTTAGAGGATGCTGATGTGAATATAAAAGGACTTCTCAATCTCCTGGAGGGTGCTGTTTCATCAGGAGTGAAAAAATTTATATTTATATCTTCTGGCGGTGCCATATATGGAGATATTCCAGGTGCCCCTGCTGATGAAGAACACAGGATAGAACCCCTTTCACCTTATGGGGTATCAAAGTTCGCTTCTGAGTGTTATCTTGGATATTACAGGCATCAGTATGCCCTCAGGAGCGTTATTTTGAGGTATGCCAATATATATGGTCCAAGACAGATACCCAGGGGAGAAGCGGGTGTTGTGGCCGTTTTTATGAATAATCTGCTAAACAAAATACCTTCTGTGCTCAATCATTATCCTGAAGACCCAGATGGAATGGTCAGGGACTATTGTTATGTAAAGGATGTGGTAAGGGCGAATTTAATTGCCCTATCAGACACTGTTGAAGGTATCTATAACATTGGCACAGGGAGGCCCACAAAGACCATCGAGCTATATAGAATAATTTATGAGGCGGTTAAGGAGGTAATGCCTGATCTTCCCGATTATCTCAAAGAGCCGGAGAGGGCCCCCGCAAGGCCGGGAGACCTTAAGTGGAGCTGCCTTTCCGTGGAAAAGGCAAAATTCCAGTTGGGATGGACAGCAGGATATTCGCTCTCAGAAGGTATCAGGGAAACCCTTAAATGGTGGAAAAAGAAGATCGGGAAATAAAAATTATGATGTTTTCTTGACATTTACTATATATTTATTATCTTAGACTGATGCATAAAATTCTTTAATTTTTTTATATCTTATATGTCTGGGATTAATGAAATAGACAAAATTTAAAAGGGAGGATGATCAGTATGAAGCTCAGACCATTATATGACAGAATAATTGTAAAAAGGATGGAAGAGGAAGAGAAGACAGAGGGGGGTATTATTATCCCTGATACTGCAAAGGAGAAGCCCATTGAAGGAAAGGTGATTGCAGTGGGAGATGGCAGGGTGCTTGAGAGTGGTAAGAGGCTGCCACTTCAGGTCAAAAAAGGGGATAAGGTGCTTTTTGGAAAATATGCTGGAACTGAAGTGAAGATAGAGGGGGAAGAGCATCTTATTATGAGGGAAGATGATATAATTGCTGTAATAGAGTAATGCATATATCATAGGAAAGATTTTTTTATTAAAGATATAATGTAAGGAGGACTAAAAAAAATGGCAAAAGAGATTCAATACAGAGAGAAGGCGAGGGAATTGATCCTGAAAGGAGTGGATACCCTTGCAAATGCAGTGAAGGTTACTCTTGGTCCAAGAGGTAGAAATGTAATAATTGAAAAGTCATTTGGCTCACCTACAATCACAAAGGATGGTGTTACTGTTGCAAAGGAGATAGAACTGGAGGATAAATTTGAAAATATGGGAGCCCAGATGGTAAAAGAGGTGGCCTCCAAGACATCTGATGTTGCTGGTGATGGAACCACAACAGCCACTGTCCTGGCACAGTGTATATTCCGGGAAGGTTCCAAACTGGTTACAGCCGGAGTAAACCCCATGGCAATTAAAAGGGGAATAGAGAAGGCTGTAGAAGTTGTGGTGGAAGAGCTTAAAAAGATATCCAAACCCACAAAAGACCAGGAAGAGATTGCCCAGGTGGGAACCATCTCTGCCAACAATGACCCCACCATTGGTAATATAATAGCAGAGGCAATGAATAAGGTGGGAAAGGAAGGGGTAATCACTGTGGAAGAGGCCAAAGGAATGGAGACCACCCTTGAAGTAGTAGAGGGTATGCAGTTTGACAGAGGATATCTATCACCCTATTTTGTAACAGACCCGGAGAAGATGATTGTAAACCTCTCTGAACCATACATATTACTTCATGAAAAGAAGATCAGCAATATGAAGGATATGATTCCCATACTTGAGCAGGTGGCAAAGATGGGAAGGCCTCTGCTGATTATCGCAGAGGATGTGGAAGGTGAAGCACTGGCCACACTTGTAATTAACAAGCTGAGAGGCACCCTCCAGTGTGCGGCTGTAAAGGCCCCTGGCTTTGGAGACAGAAGGAAGGCCATGCTTGAAGATATAGCAATACTTACAGGAGGAAATGTGATATCAGAGGATGTGGGATTAAAACTCGAGAATGTAACACTCAATGACCTTGGAACAGCAAAGACTATCAACATAGATAAAGACACCACAACCATTGTTGATGGTGGTGGAAGCAGAAAAGCACTTGAGGCAAGGGTGAAACAGATAAGGGTTCAGATTGAAGAGACAACCTCTGATTATGATAGGGAGAAACTCCAGGAAAGGCTCGCAAAATTGATAGGTGGTGTTGCAGTGATTAATGTGGGAGCTGCAACAGAAACAGAGATGAAGGAGAAGAAGGCAAGAGTGGAGGATGCACTGAATGCCACAAGAGCCGCGGTTGAAGAAGGCATTATTCCTGGTGGAGGTGTGGCACTTGTCAGATGTGCCCCATCACTTTCCAAGCTGAAACTTGAGGGAGATGAGCAGTATGGGGTTAAAATAATCCAGAAGGCCGTTGAGGAACCATTAAGGCAGATTGCAAATAATGCAGGAGAAGAGGGATCTGTGGTTGTGGAAAAGGTAAAATCTGGTAAAGGGAGTTTTGGTTTTAATGCCCAGACCCTTGAATATGAAGACCTGGTAAAAGCAGGGATTATAGACCCCACAAAGGTGGTAAGATATGCCTTACAGAATGCAGCATCGGTTTCATCTCTATTACTTACCACTGAAGCTATGGTTGCTGAAAAGCCAAAAGAGAAAGAAGAGATGCCCGGAATGCCACCAGGGGGTGGAATGGGAGGCATGATGTAAATACCTGTTTGACAGGTATATAATACAAATGATAAATGGTATCCGCTGTTATTTTTAAAGCGGATACCATTTTTTATAACTGAAGGCTTTGCAAAATTTAATATAAAATTAGTTGATATTAAATCCATTATCATGCTGAGATAACCAAACGCCAATAAATTATTTTTTGCCAGGTTTTCAGACAAGAAGGGCTGTAAAACCTGTAAGAAGATTTTTTTGGGTTTTGAGGATACCATCAGGAAGAGATAAGCACCTCAAAAGGATTAGAGATTATAAAGTATGGAAGAGCAAAAGAGGATTATACTTGTAACAGGAGCTGCAGGATTTATAGGATTTCATTTATGTAAAAGATTGCTTGAGCTTGGCTATATAGTTGTTGGATTGGATAATCTTAATCCCTATTATGATGTATCACTAAAGAAGGCAAGGCTTAAATTGTTAATAGAAAATCCGGATTTTCATTTCTATAAACAGGACATCCAGGATCACAAAGCTTTGATAGAGACCTTCAATAAACACCGCATTTCCATAATATGCAATCTTGCTGCCCAGGCAGGGGTAAGACACTCCCTTAAGGATCCATTTTCGTATGAGAAGAGTAATCTAAAGGGATTTTTAAATCTCCTGGAAATGGCAAAGAATTATGACATTGAAAATTTTGTATATGCATCATCTTCTTCTGTATATGGAGGAAATAAGAAGAGACCATTCAGTGAGAAGGATAGGGTTGATCAACCTTTGTCCCTTTATGGTGCAACTAAAAGGGCAAATGAATTAATGGCATATGCATATCACCATCTATATGGAATTCCATGCACAGGGCTCAGATACTTTACAGTATATGGTCCCTGGGGAAGGCCGGATATGGCACTCTTTCTATTTACAAAGGCTATTTTGAATAACAAGCCCATTAATGTATTTAATTATGGCCGCATGAAAAGGGATTTCACATATATTGATGATGTAATAGATGGGACAGTCTCTGCCATTAATAGAGTCTTTGATTATGAGATATTCAATATAGGAAACGCAAATACAGTGGAACTTTTTGAATTTATAAAAATAATTGAGCAAGAACTGGGCATGGAGGCAAGAAAGGTGATGATGCCCCTCCAGGCAGGGGATGTGCTTGAGACATCCGCTGATATTGAGCATTCAAAGGAGAAATTGGGTTATAATCCAAAGACACCACTTAAAGAGGGCATAAGGAGATTCATTCAGTGGTATAGAGAATACTATCGAGTATAAAAACTAAGGAATTACTGCGTGGCTGAATCAGATGGAAGGGATGCAAGGCTATCAAGGAATTGGCGGTCTTCATCAGAGATTTCCAGCATGCAGACTCCTATACACACCGGGATATTATCTTCACAGAGACCATAAAAATCAGACCATATTACCCTGGCAGCTATACCAATAGGATTATGCCCTGGTGGCATTAAGGATATCTGATATTCTTCATTGAGGGTTAATGGGTCATTTGCACAAATAAGCATACCTTCAGAAGTTATATTTCTGGCCTCTCCACTTATGGAGCCGTCCTGGGTATATATCTTAACAGGCCATCTTACCTGAATTCTGGTCTTTTTTCTTCTCTCTTTCAATATCTCACCAGGGTCTGATCAGAATATATTAAAAAAGGGGCTTTCACCCAGCCCCTTGTTTTTTCTGATGCCGAGACCCAGAATCGAACTGGGGACACGGGGATTTTCAGTCCCCTGCTCTACCGACTGAGCTATCTCGGCATATTTATAAAAAATTTTATTTATAATATTTTCAGTAGTCAAGTATTTTATTTTGATTCCTCTTCAGGCTCTTCAGGTTCTTCAAGTTCAAGGTCAAGATCAAGGTTTTCGAGATCAATGAGTTCCTCATCTTCTTCTTTTTGTTCTGTTTGTTGTTCTTCTTCCAGATCAAGTGAGAGCTCTTCTTCAGAGATGTCCAGTTCTATCTCAGGGCTCTCTTCCTCTGGATGTTCATCTGATTCAGGAGCCTGGACTTCTGTTTCAATTTCAAGGCTCTCAAGCTCCGGGAATTCAATGGCCTCCTCCTCACCAGATTTTTCTGCTTCAACCCGGGATTCCTCTTCAACTGATGCTTTTTCAAGTGATATTTCAATCTCCTGTTCAGCAGGTGTCGTAGCCTCTGATTCTTGCATAATATCAGGTGAATCCTGGGTGGAGATATCCTCAATATCTATTGATATTTTCTCTTCTGTTTCTGGTTCTTTAATAACTGATTCCTCTTCCATTTCATTAATCTCAATACTTTCTGGCACAGATGTTTCTAATTGTGACTCTTCAACCTGAATCTCTTCCATGCTGATTTCAGGCTTATCTTCCGCAGCCTGTTCCTCCATTTCTGCTGGAGCTTCTTCTATCATTTCCAGGTCTATCTCTTCTTCCTGAATTACTGGCTCTTCAGTGATTTCTTCCTCTTTACCCTCTATACTGATCATTTCAGGTTCTTCAGATGCTATTTCCTGGGACATTTCCTGCGTTTCCGGGATGCTCATTTCCTCTGCAGTTTCCATTTCAGGTTCATTGGAAAAGAGATTGCTCAACAGATCAGGGGGGTCTGGCTTGAAATCAGGCAGATTCATCATTTTTGCCTGCTCTGATATCTCTTTCTTACATTTGGGACAGACCTGATTGTAATCAAAGCTTATATAGCCACACTTTGGACATTTCATATGAATCTCCTTTAAAAATTAAGTTAAAATAATCTATAATTTATTTTGATATCAAAAGTTTTATAAAAAGTCAAGAATTGTTATTCAGTTAATTCAGGTATTTCCAAGATAGCTTTTCCCATACTCAATATTTGAGAGGGGCTTTTCATTGGAGTTGATGTCTCCATCAATTATTTCGCCGATAAACAGGGTATGATTGCCCGGTTCATAAGTGTCAACGAGCCTGCAGTCAAGAAAGGCGATGCATTCATTCAGGATAGGGGATCCTGTTTTACCTTTTCTCCATTTAATACCTGAAAATCTATTGTTTATTTCAGGGGCTTTAAATCTACTTACCAGATATTTCTGCTCTGTGGAAAGTATGTTTAGAGCAAAGCTTCTGCTTTTAAGTATCAGTCCATGGGTATATCTTTTAGGATGGACAGCAACCAAAACAAGGGGAGGCTCGTAAGATATCTGTGTTGCCCAGCTTACAATCATACCATTGATTATATCTTCACAGGAAGTGGTAAGTATGTATATCCCGGTAGTCATAGAAGATAAGGCAGAATATAGACTTTTCTTATCACCAGGTGGATTCATTTCCTCTGATTCTCCTTTTACTTATTACATTTTGACATGGCCTCTTTTGCCAGCCTGTCACATAGCTCATTTTCAGGGTTTCCATCATGACCCCGGATCCAATTCCATGTAATATTATGATTTGAGGAAAGCCTTAGTAATTCCTCCCATAGTTCTCTATTTGCCACGGGTTTTTTACTGGAATTTTTCCATCCATTCTTTTCCCATTTCATTATCCATTCATTCATTCCCCTTACCACATAGTTTGAATCCGTAAAGATATGGATATGGCAAGGGCTTTTTATTGTCCGTAGAGCTTCAATAATTGCGGTGAGTTCCATCCTGTTATTGGTGGTATGATGGGAACATCCTGTTATCTTTTTCACCTTATCCCCATATTTAATAATCGCTGCATACCCTCCCTTTCCAGGATTTCCACTGCAGGCACCATCTGCAAATATCTTGATTGCTGTATTCCCGTTTTTAGGCATCTTATTTAAATCCCTTGGGCGATTTGATTTCTGTTCTTATATAACATGACATCCAGCTTTAGTGTAAAATCGATATTTTCTACCAGACAGCACTCTGGCACATGTATGTGAACAGGTGAAAAATTCAGAATTGCATTTACCTTGGCATCAAGAAACAGATTGGCAACATTCTGAGCACTTGATGGAGGTGTTGCAATTACTCCAATCTTGACCTCTTTTTCCTGAACAACTATGGGTAACTCTTTAATATCTCTGATTTCAACTCCAGAGATAACTTCTCCTATCTTCTTTTGATCTGAGTCAAAGGCACAGACAAAATGGAATCCTCTCTCATGGAAGTTTTGATATCTCAAAAGTGCAGAGCCGAGATTTCCCACTCCTGCGAGGGTCATGTTATATTCTCTGTCAATGGCAAGAATCCTTTTTATCTCCCTTTTGAGCTCATTAATATGATATCCTACTCCTCTGATTCCAAATTCTCCAAAATAGCCGAGGTCTTTTCTCACCTGCGCAGAATTTACTTCACAGAGATAGGCCAGCTTTTCAGAAGATACTATGATTTCGCCTTTTTTCTCAAGCAGTTCCAATTGCCTGCAATAAAGGGATAAACGGTTAATAGTGGCCTGGGGTATCTTTAAGGATTTTGTCTTCTGAAACATCTTTGTCCACCAGAATTATGTTATATACTTTTATATATTACTCGAATCTTAAATGCAATATAAAACCAAAATGGTGATATTTCTATTTAAATATTTATTTAATTTATATATTATATATCATTCCTTTTGAAATTATTAAGAAAGGGATAAATTATATGAATGATGATAGGTCTCAGAAGCTTAAAAAGAATAGAATCAATAACTCAGCGTCTGAACTTAAATGTCCTGGACCTCCTCCCGAGTTGATCCTTTCTGGAGAACGATACAAGGCATTTATTGAGAATATAAATGAAGGTGTATATGAGGTGGATATACATGGGAATTTTATATATTTCAATGATGCCCTCTGTAAGGTATTTGGATATCCAAGGGAAGAGATTCAATGGCAGAATTTCAGTAAATTCATGGATGAGGAACATGCCAGGGCTGCAATCAGGATATTTAATAAGATATATGAGACAGGAGAGAGTGTATCAGATCTATTATGGGAGATTATTGATAAACAGGGTAAAAAGAGATATATAGAACTTTCTGCCAGTCTGATTAAAAATAAAGAGGGACAAAAGATAGGATTCAGAGGGATAGCAAGGGATGTGACAGAGAGGATATTGACCCAGAGGGCACTTAAAGAGTCAGAATTGCGGCTTCAAAAACAGTATGAAATCAGCAGAAAGGCAGAGAAACGCTATAAGACCCTGCTGGATTTTGTCCCGTATCCAATAGTGGTGTTTTCCTTGGATGGGAAAGTAATTTATCTTAATCCTGCATTTACAGAGACCTTTGGATGGACCTTAAAGGAACTTGAGGGCAAAAAGATACCATATGTTCCCCCCGGTCTGGAAAAAGAGACAACAGAAAATATAAGGAAACTTCTAAGAGATAAAATAGTCTCTAGAGTGGAGACCAAGAGGCTTACCAAGGATGGCAGGATCCTGGATGTGGTTATGAGAGGGGCTATATTTTCTGAAGATGGAGATGAAGAAGGCGGGCAACTGGTTATTTTGAGAGACATAACACAGGAAAAGAAGCTTGCAAGAAATAAGGAGGTGTTACTCAGGATCAGTATGGCTCTCCCCCAATACCCTGACTTGGAGGATCTACTGGATTATATTACAAATGAAGTTAAACAGCTCCTGAATGTGGAAGGGGCCCTTGTGATACTCCATGATCAAGAAAAAAAGGAGCTATTTTTTCAGGGCGCATCCTATGATGACAAATCAAAGGAGAAGAAGATAAAGAATATAAGGTTTCCAGCGGATAAAGGTGTGGCTGGAAGGGTTATAAGGACAGGTGAGGTTGCCATAGTAAATGATACATCAAAAGATCCGGATTTCTATCCATCTGTGGATGAACAACTGGGGTTTCACACCAGGAATATGCTTGATGTCCCTTTAAGAAGCAGTGATAGAATCATTGGAATCCTGTGTGCCATAAATAAAAAGGAGGGCTTATTTGACCAGGATGATGTGGAGCTCTTAAATATGATTGCAGGAAGTGTCGCATTATCAATAGAGAATGCCAGATATTCAAAGGAGCTTCAAAAGGCGTATCAGGAAGTAATAAGCCTTAACAGAGCAAAAGACAGAGTTATTAATCACCTTTCTCATGAATTGAAGACTCCTCTATCTGTCCTCCTTGCCTCGTTGAATATCCTTTCCAAGAGATTGAAAGATTTACCAGAAAACCTCTGGAAACCAACTCTGCAGAGGGCGGAGAGGAATCTTGAAAGATTACTTGAGATACAATATCAGGTAGAAGATATAATGCATGACAGGGATTACAAAGTTCATAGTATGCTCTCTACTCTTCTGGATGTTTGTTCAGACGAGCTTGAGGCATTACTTGTCGAAGAGCTGGGGGAGGGAGACATAATAAAACGTATAAGAAACAAGATAGATGATTATTTTGCCCCAAGAGAAAGCAAAGCAATTGAAATAAGGCTAAAAGATTTTGTTATAGACAGGGTTAATGAACTTAGAAAAAGATTTGAACATAGAGATGTGGAATTATTGATGAATTTAAATGATACCCCAGAGATTATTATACCAGAAGATGTGCTTAAGAAGGTATTTGATGGCCTTCTAAAAAATGCAGTTGAGAATACACCTGATGAAGGGAGGATAGAGATAATCGTAAAAAGGACTGGAAAAGGAGCAGAGCTTATAGTTAAAGACTTTGGCGTGGGAATAACAGAAGAGAATCAAAAAAGAATATTTGAGGGGTTTTTCCCCACTCTTGAGACAATGGCCTATTCATCCAAGAGGCCGTTTGATTTTAATGCAGGGGGTAAAGGGGCAGATCTTCTCCGGATGAAGATATTTTCTGAGCGGTATGATTTCAAAATAGAGATGCAATCTAAGCGATGTGGCTTTATCCCTGAGGATAAAGATATATGCCCTGGAAGGATAAGTGAATGCAAATATTGTAAGGAAAGAGATGATTGTCTCATTTCTGGTTTTACAAGATTCAGCGTATTTTTTACAAAAGTTAAAGACTAAAAGGGAAAGATATTCTACCTTTTTAACAGATTTGACATGGTTTTAAAGTTATGTTAGCATATAAATAATTAATAAATATTACTTAAGTTGTGAATCTTTTTTGGTAATTTATTATGGAAGGAGACTTTATTATAGCAGAAGTGGATGGAAAGGCGGTTTTGATAGATACTGTTAATGGAACAAGCCTCTATTTCAATGAGACAGCATTTCTTATTTTTAAATTAATGAGAGAAGGCAGATCTCCTGAAGAGATCAGAGAGATAATACTGGAACAATATGATGTGGATGAAAAGGAGGTTCAAAGCGATATAGAAGAATTTATTGATGTTCTTAAGAGAAAACGAATTTCATGGGGAAAAAGAGGTATATAAAGCCGGAGGTAAGGGAGGATTCCAAGATATTAACTGTTTATGCCTGGGTAACTGCCACCTCAACCAGTGTGGCACTTCAGAATGCGGCTACTTCAACCAGTTTTTTTGCTCAATCCGTAACTGATTTTGTCTCAAGGACGAGTGTTGCATTGCAGAATCAGGTTGTCTCCACAGGTGTTGCTCTTCAGAGGTGGCTGACTTCATTCATCAGACCATAGGACATATTATGGGTAAAAAGAAGTATATAAAGCCGGAGATCAAAGAGGAGTCCCAGATTCTAACAGTATTTGCCTGGGTAACTGCTACAAGAACCAGTGTTTTCGTGCAAAGAACTTCCACGAATACAACTATTTCAGCTCAAAGAATAACAGACTTTGTTTCAAGAACAAGTGTATCTCTTCAGGAGGCCGTTGTTAGCACATCTGTTTCACTACAAAGGAGACTTGCATCGTTTTTGAGAAGATTCAGATGATGAATATTTATCAGATGGCCATAAGGATGTGTGTTGAGGGGCGATATCTTTAATAGAGATGATAAGCACTGTTGCTGTTGATATAACAAATCACTGCAATTTTGATTGCATACACTGCATCAGGGATAAACTCTCACCAAGGGCTCATCTATCCTTGGAATTATTGGATTTTATCTTAAAGGAAGTATCATCAGTCGGAATTAGGGAGATATCCTTTACAGGAGGGGAGATTGCCCTCCATCCAGATTTAAAGAACATATTTGAACTTGTATCAAAACATAAACTCTACTTTAATTTTGTAACCAATGGCTATCTATTCAAAGAGAAGATTCTCCCTGTTATTAATCCCGGGATAAAGAAATACCTGAGTGGTATCTGTTTCAGCCTTGACGGAGCAACACCTGAAACCCATGATTTCATAAGGAAGAAAGGGAGCTTTAAAAAGGTTATTGGAGCAATTGCGAGTTGTGTTAAGGAAGGGATAGAGGTATCTGTAAAAAGTATAATTTATAATAGAAATATCAATGAAATCCCAGATATTGCAATGCTCTGTGCTTCCCTGGGAGTAAGGGATGTGGGATTTATTGTGCTTACACCATCTCCCAGAATGGTAAAAGCAGGATTGATGCCATCACCGGATGAATACAGGGATATTATCAGATATATACAGAGCAGTATTATTTCCTCTTTTTCAATTGATATTAATATAGAAGGCTATTCTGATGATGACAGGATGTTCAGATTCTGCAATCCTGCTTATGGATTGAGCATTGATCATGAAGGAAATTTTATCTTCTGCTGTAATCTTTCCCATCCAGCAGCAGATTCAAAGCCTGATAATTTCGGAAAGGAGTTTCTTGGCAATATACGGCAGATAGGTATCCAGGAAGGGATTATCAGACATTACCAGCTACTTGCATGGTTTATGGAAAAGACTATTAAGAGCCCCATATTTCAGGATTTGCCAGGTGGTGCATGCACAGCCTGTTATTATCTTTTTGATAAGATGAACTGGATAAAGGACTATGAAACCCCCTACAATAGATATCATTAATTACTGTAATTTTTCGTGCACTCATTGTATTGTAAACATGGATGCGGAACCCATGTATATGGATAAGGACCTGTTTAAAGAGTTGATCGGTGAAGTAAGAAGAGCGGGATTTAGATATGCAGGGATTACAGGATTGGGAGAGATACTTTTACATCCTCAGCTTGAAGATATATTTTTATTACTCGCAGAACATAATATCGACTTTGAAATTCTCACAAATGGATATCTTTTTAAAGAGAGATTGCTTCCCATCTTAAAGAGTCCATTAATAAGAGAGAGGATAAATATAATAGGCTTTAGTCTTGATAGTTCAGAGGAGGAGATCCATGACAAAAATCGAAAGGAGGGAAGTTTTCGTAAAATTATTGAGGCTATAGGTTACTTAAGACTACTGGAGATACCATTTTACATCAAAACTGCAGTCACCAATATTAATAAGGACAGGCTAAAGGAAATTCTTCTGTTCACATCCGGGCTGGGTGCCTCGCAGCAGTCATTTATATTTATTCAGCCAACAGAGAAGATGATAATAGAGGGTATCCTGCCTGAACCAGAGGAGATATATAGAATTTTCATGAAACTATGTTCATGGTTTAACATGTTTCCTAAATTGAAGGTGGAAGGATTCAATCCATTCAATGACCTTTTCTCATGCAATGCATTTTATAAATTCGGATTTGATGAGCAGGGAAATTATCTTATATGCAATAATCTCAGCAATGTGGGAAGGGGGAGAAACTATAAAGGCATGGAGTGTATTGGTAATATAAAAGAGCACAGCATTGAAGATCTGGTCATAAGACATATGAAAATGCTCCCCGGCATACTGAGGTGGAGATTTAAAAGAAAGGATATGATACTTAAGGCCCCCCTTTCATTATGTAACTGGTGCTATAAGCAATTTGGAAAACTTGAGTGGCTGAAGAACTATCCAGATTCAGGCTGGGCAAGATGCTTGAATGTGATATCTACGGATTAAAGGCGAGAATAGATTTTCGCTCTTCTGAGGATGAGAGGGGAATAAAAGAGCTTTTTGAGTTCTTTATTCATAAGGATATCAATAATATTGATATTGATATTAAATTCAATAAAAGAAGGCTCTTATTAGAGATAGGAGGTCTCCTTTTTCCACATCTGGCAAGAAGGGGACTTTACGCATTTCATGCAGGTTGTATTGTTTTAAATGATGGGGTCCTGATTGTGGGTCCCTCTGATTCAGGAAAGAGCACAATTGTAAAGGCTGCTCTCAGAACTGGTATTCCATTATTAGCAGATGATGTGGTGATACTCTCAAGTAGAGAAGAGGGTATTGTGGTGCGTCCCTTTTATTCAAAGATTCTGCTGGATGGGGAGGAGGTGAAGATTGATGAATCGTTCAGGAATGGTATTCAGCTTGATTTTAT
>JALVMZ010000251.1 GCA_027032655.1 Desulfobacteraceae bacterium | reverse complement strand
TCCCAGGATCATGGGGCCCCAGGAACATACATAGTCTATATATCTATTATCATCAGCATCCCACAGGTAACATCCCTCAGCCCTTTTAATAAAAAGAGGATCCATGCCAACTGATCTGCATGCCCTTACAGGACTGTTCACTCCACCAGGAATAATCTTTACTGCCTCTTCAAATAATCTCCTGGATTTCTCTGCCATATCCCATCTCCCACCAAATAATTATATTTGAATATTTACCTTAAAATTAAGATACCTGATAAAGTGGAGGGTATTGTCCTGGAGCGGCTTTATTTTTTTCTGATACATGGATGTAAATCAGAAAAAAATCAGCAGTGAGCGAAGCCAGGGATGGCGAAGCGAACGGAAGCGAAAGGACCATACCCTCCACTTTCATTAAATACCTCTTTTTTACACTAATAATCTAAGCTATTAAATAATTCAGTTTGAATTCAAAAATATCTCATGGTGGTCTTTTTAAACTCCTTTTTACTGAACAGGACCTGATAGTTATCAATACCCACCTTCTCTGCCATTCGCTTCGTCAACTCAATGCATTCCTCCTGGGTCTCACCGTGTATCATTGTATATATATTATACTTCCAATCCTGAGATGTCTTCCTCAAATAACAATGGGTTACCTCTCTAAAACCTGCCAAAATTCTACCCACCTCTTCAACCCTCTCATCAGGCACACACCAAGCAACCATAGCATTTGAACTGAATCCTGCCTCCTGATGCCTAAGTGTTGCACCAAACCTCCTTACAATTCCCCTCTTTTTCATATCTCTTATTCTATTAATAAGCTCCTTTTCTCCAAGACCCGCCCTTTTCGCAAGTGCACTGAATGGTTTCAAGACCATGGGCAGATCTTCCTGAATCAACTTTATTATCTTTTTATCCACATCATCAATCATATCTGGTATCCCCAAAAGACTTATTACAATCAGATTTTTGTTTCTCTTATCCTTTTTCCAATTATCCTGTCAACAATGATTGATTTCCAGTTGAATAATAAAAGGAAAATTTATATATACCCTCATAAAGGAAATAAGAATTTTAAGAGCCATTTATTTTATGTATCAGAAGATAGTTGAGCAATTATTAAGGGAGGCAGAAGAGCAGGGGGAGTTCAGAAATCTCCCCGGAAAAGGAAAGCCCCTCCACCTTGAAGATGAAAGCAACATTCCCGAAGACCTGAGGCTGGCATATAAGATACTCAAAAATGCCGATTGTCTCCCCCCTGAACTTGAACTTAAAAAAGAGATAAGGCAGATGGAGGACCTCCTTGATGCAATACCGGATGAAAGGGAAAAATATAAGATGATTAAAAAGATCAATTTTAAGATTCTGAAGCTGAACATGATGGGCCACAAATCTCCCCTCCTGGAAGAAAAGGAGATTTACTACAAAAAAGTCCTTGAAAAGCTATCAAAATCCTCTGCTTAGGAAATCTCGAAATGGATATCAAAAGGGATTACTATGAAGATATAACCCTGTTTACCAGTAATGTGGTGAAATTCTGGTTTGCTGTCCTCATTGTAGCACTTATCTGTTTTCCCTTTGTTGTGCTTAAATTAAAGGGCTCTTCCTATTACATATACCTTGCCAATTATATTGCCATCAATGTAATTGTAACCATTGGATTGAATATCCTTGTGGGATATACAGGCCAGATATCCTTGGGCCATGCAGGATTCTTCGCAATTGGTGCATACATGACTATCCTTGGTATGAGCAGATTTCACATTCCGTTTTTTCCAGCAATAATACTGGCAGGTCTTATAAGCGCCTTTTTTGGCTTTTTGCTCGGTATCCCGGCGTTAAGGCTGGAAGGACCATACCTTGCCATTGCAACACTCGGTTTTGGCATGGCAATAACAGAGACAATAGGAAGATGGCAATTCTTCGGGGGGAGGATGGGGCTTGAAGCCCCCCCTCTTGATATACTGAGACCCCTTGGCTCATTTGTTTTAAAATCAGATACCCAGAAATATTTCCTCTTTATTTCCATATGTGTCTTTCTTACATGGTGTGCAAGAAATATAATGAAGACCCGTATCGGGAGGGCATTTATTGCCATCAGGGACAGTGATATTGCAGCCCAGACCATAGGGATAAATCTCACCCTTTACAAAACTATGGCCTTTGCAGTGAGCGCCTTTTACACGGCAATTGCAGGAGGACTCATGGCATTTCTCCTGGGATTTATCAATCCCAGCTCATTTAATTTTATACTCTCCATATACTTCCTTGCATTTGTAATTGTTGGGGGGATTGGTTCCATCTCGGGTTCTGTTATGGGCGGAATCCTGATGAGTATTCTTATGATTGAACTTGAAAAGATACAGGAACTCCCCTATCTGGGACATCTGATCGTTACCATTTCTGAGAGATGGATGGATATATCCGGGATACATAATATATCAAGTATTATATTTGGACTGATAATTATTCTGATTGTGGTAGTGGAACCATTAGGACTCTATGGATTCTGGATCAGGACAAAACTCTACTGGAAGACCTGGCCATTTTAAATAGCTGGCTATCCGGGTCTTTGTTGTAGCGAATGGCGGGAGACTTCCGAGCGAAAACAAAGACCTGGGCAGCCTTAAAGAAAATTGTCTAATTAAACAACTAAACGAGGAAGAATAAATGTTTTTACAGTTGATAATCAGTGGAATTGCCTATGGGAGCCTTTATGCACTCATTGCAATTGCAATGGTGCTTATATATAAGACCTCTGAGGTGCCCAATTTTGCCCAGGGCGAAATGGCAATGTTTTCCACTTTTATTGCTTATACCCTGCTTGTAACATATGGACATTCCTTTTATGTATCCATTCTGGGCTCCCTTATCTTTGCACTATTTCTGGGCATGTTCTTTGAATTTGTGTTTCTAAGAAGGGCAAAGGACCCCAATATACTGAGCCTGATACTCATCACTCTTGGCTTTGAAATGGTCCTTTACGGACTTGCAAGCTGGAAATGGGGGGCAAACCAGAGGGATCTGCCCTTCCCTGTCTCTGACTTTGATGTGGTGCAGATAGGCTCAGCTTCTCTCAGCCATTTAAACATTGCCACCATAATTATAACACTTATCCTTATGTTGATTCTGTTCCTGTTTTTGAGATACACAAAGCTGGGTATAGCCATGAAGGCCACCCAGCAAAATCCTGTGGCAGCAAAAATAAATGGCATCAGGACCAAGAGGATACTCTCCTTTACATGGGCAATCAGTTCATGCATAGGGACAGTGGCGGGAATACTCCTTGCCCCCATTGCCACCCTTGACCCCAATCTCATGCTGGATCCTTTGCTTAAAGGCTTTGCATCCGCAGTTCTTGGTGGGATGACCACCCTTGTGGGAGCAGCAGTAGGTGGATACATCCTGGGAATTATTGAGAACATATTTGGAGGATATGTCTCAATAGAATTTAAATCCATTGTGGCATTCGGGGTAATAGTGCTGATACTCTGCTTCAGACCCAGCGGGCTTTTTGCCAAACATTATGTGAGAAAAGTATAGAAGGAACTAATACATATGAATGATACCAACGGGAATAACGAATTTTTTAAGGTAAATAACCTGAGTATCAGATTTGGCGGACTTAGCGCACTTAACAGTGTGAGCTTCCATGTCAAAAAGGGTGAGATATTCTCGATAATAGGCCCTAATGGTGCGGGTAAAACGACAATATTTAACTGCATTACAGGACTTTATAAGCCAGATGATGGTGAAATCCTATTTAAAGGTAAAGATATAACAGGATGGCCACCCCATGTGATTGCAAAACTTGGCATTGCAAGGACCTTTCAGAATATTGAACTATTCTCCAGAATGACTGTAATGGACAATCTCCTCCTTGGAAGACACATACATATGAAAACAGGACTCATTAGTGGAGCCACATTCTTCAGAAGAGGCTCCAGGGCAGCAAGGGAGGAGATAGAGCACAGGGCAAAGGTGGAACGCATAATTGATATGCTGGATCTTCAATCTGCAAGGGACCATTTTGTGGGAACATTACCTTATGGGACACAGAAACTGGTGGAACTTGCCCGTGCCCTTGCAATGGAACCAGAACTCCTGCTCCTGGATGAGCCATCAGCAGGAATGAATTCAGAGGAAAAACAGGATCTCATCTTCTGGATTAAGGACATCCAGGAGGAGCTTGGAATAACCATACTCCTCATAGAGCATGACATGAAGATGGTGATGGATATATCGGACAGGATACTTGCGATAAATTTTGGAAGCCCCATCACAACAGGTGCTCCTGAGAGTGTGAGATCCCATCCAGAAGTGATAAAGGCCTATCTGGGTGAGGATGAAGAAACAGAATATCTCACCGGTATAGCGGGTTAAACATGGAAACCTTACTTGAACTTAAAAACATTGAAACCTTTTACGGACTGGTATATGCCCTCAGGGGTGTATCCATGAAGATTGAACCTGAAACCATAACCGTGATACTGGGAAATAACGGAGCGGGAAAGTCCACAATACTTAAGACCATCATGGGATTAATTGAAGATCAGCCCGAGAAGGGGTCCATCTATTTTTCAGGCAAAAGAATAGATGGTATGGAAACAGAATCCATTGTCCGGATGGGACTATCCTATGTGCCTGAGGGAAGAGAGGTATTTGAAGAATTAACAGTAAAAGAGAATCTCCTGATGGGAGCATATATCAGGAATGACAGAAAAGCCGTAAAAGAGGACTTTGATAGAATCTACAGTTATTTTCCTGTGCTTAAGGGCAGGGAAAACCAATGGGCAGGGACCCTATCTGGCGGAGAACAGCAGATGCTGGCAATTGGAAGGGCAATGATGAACAGACCAAAACTCATGCTCCTGGATGAACCATCCCTTGGAATCTCTCCTGTTCTTGTAAAGAAACTATTCTCCATTATAGGGCAGATACACCAGGAAGGAGTTACCATCCTTCTTGTGGAACAGAATGCAAGAATGGCACTCAAGATATCCGATTTTGGTTATGTGCTGGAAAATGGACGTTTTGTGGTAAAAGGAAAATCCCATGACCTGATGAACGACAAAGATGTAAGGGAATTTTACATGGGTGTAAGAACCGAAGAATCAATCAAGGGATATCAAAGGTGGAAAAGAAAAAAGAGATGGAGATAGACCCCATCAGTTATCCCCTTTTAAAATGGAAAGCCATCTTACATTCAGGGTAACCACTCCAAATTCCTCCTCCACATAACCCTTTATCACATAGGGAACAGATCGGCCAAGAACATGGCAGAACCTCCTGTATGTATCAGGGAACAGCACAGACTCATATATCCCTGTGGTATCCTCAAAGGTGACAAACTTCATGGGCTCTCTGTTTAAGGTAAGAACGGTCTTACCTGTTATCATCCAGCCTATGGTGGTAATGAGCTTCCCTTTATGCTCAGGTATATCCCTTGCCTTCACATGCGGCACCCGTGCCTGGACATATCGGTACATATCAAGGGGGTGAACCGAAACAGGGAAGCCCAGTGCCTCAATCTCATGTTTGATCCTGATATTTTCTGGATATGCCTTTAAGGTGAAACTGTATCCTGAAAGGCCCTTCTCACCCCCCTGTTTTGAGATAAAAAGCCCGGGAGATCTGCCCTTCCCACCAAAAAAGACAAGGGCCTCAAAGAGGAGATGGGGCCTGGGAGTGCCCTTCTCCAGGGTATCAAAGCACCCTGCCTTAATCAGCATCCTTACATCCTGAAGGTGAACATCCGGGTATGTCCTGTTCAGAAAATCCCTGAAACTGAGATATTCTCCATTCTTTTCCCTTTCCCGCACAATGGCATCCATTGCCTCCTCTCTCAAATCCCTTATCTGCATAAACCCCACCCTGATGGTGTCTCCCTTTCCTGTATAGGGTATCTGGCTATGGTTTATATCAGGAAGGAGAACCCTGAGACCCATCCTCTTTGCCTCAGACACATAGCCCTGGGTGGAATAATATCCTCCCTGGTTTGACAAGACCCCTGCCATGAACTCTGCAGGGGAGTGAGCTCTCAGGTATGCACTCTTATAGGCCACCATTGTATAGCTTGCTGAGTGGGGCTTGCAGAAGCTGTATCCATCAAATCCCATCATCATATCCCATACCTTTTCAATCACATCTCTGTTAATTCCCCTCTGCCTTGCCCCCTGAAAAAACCTCTCCCTGAAATCCCTGAGCTTTCTTGTCCTGTGCTTCTTGGTTATTACCTTTCTCAGCTCATCTGCCTCTCCAGGTTCAAATCCTGCCATGTGTATGGCAGACTGGCTCACCTGCTCCTGGAAGACCATAACTCCCAGGGTCTCACTTAACACAGGTGCAAGCAGTGGGTGGAGCAGTTTCCATGGCCTTCCGTGGAGTCGGGAAACCCACTCCCTGATACTCCGATTTGACGCAGGTCTTATTATGGAGGTTACAATCACATTGATGGAGAAATGGTCCATTCTCAGGTACTCCTCAAGGGTAAAACCTGATGCCACCTTCTTAAGGACCTGTCTTGTGGCAGGGCTTTCAAAGTAAAATACCCCCATGGTGTCTCCCCTGTAGAATATCTCTCCAGTCAACGGGTCATTCAGGGGGTTAAGTTCACTGTAATCTATACCTCTTCGATAATTTCTCCTGATCAAGAGAAGGGCATCCCTTATGACAGAAAGGGATCTGTTGCCCAGGATGTCTATCTTAACCAGCCCCGCATCCTCCACAGAGTCCTTTTCCCACTGAAGAACGGGCATTCCGTTTGCTGATATCTCAACCGGGCAGTGGTTCCTTATATCGTCCGGCACAACAACCACCCCTCCACAGTGGACTGAAAGGTGTCTGAATATGTCTTCCAACTGGATGGCATAATCAAGTATCTCATCCCACAAGGGATCAAACCTGATTCCCTTCATCAGGGGATCGTTCTTTAATTTCTCTTTACCCATCTTAAGGCTCATGTAATGGGATATTCGGGAGGTGATCATGCCTATCTCTCCTTCGGGAATCCCATATACCTTGGCAACCTCCCTCAGCGATGACCTGGCACCATAGGTATTGTGATTTGAAACCATGGCCACCCTCTTTGTGCCATACCTGGCAAAGACCCTGTCAATAACCATGCCCCTCTCATCCCAGGGAAAATCCAGGTCAATATCAGGTGGGTCCTTCCTGCCAGGATTCAGGAACCTCTCAAAAAAGAGATTATACTTTATGGGGTCCACATGGGTAAGACCAAGGGCATAGGATACTATGGACGAAGCGGAGCTCCCCCTTCCGCAGGAGCGGGGGGCATGCCTGGAGATATCTGCCACCACCAGAAAGTAATGCGCATAGTTCTTTTTGCGGATAATATCCATCTCATACTTTATCCTGTCCTTTATCTGTCTTGTTATAGTTCCGTATCTCCTCCTGCATCCCTCTATGGTGAGTTTATACAGCTTTTCATATGCCTCTTTGCTGCTCATATCCTCATACTCGGGGAACACTACCCCATGTTCAGGCCACTCTGTCATGCACATCATGGCAACCTTCAGTGTGTTTTTAATGGCATCAGGTGCATGGGAGAACCACTCCCTCATTCTATCCCCACTGCACAGATAATTGTGTTCCATGCAGGTATCTTCCACTCCCAGGCGGGACAGCTTGGTGTTCATGGAGACCGCCCTCAGGACCCTGTGGAGTTTAAACTGCCCCTTATTCAGCATGTAAACCCTGTTAGTGGCAACGGGTGGGATACCACCTGACCTGGAAAAGCTGTAGCAACCATGCATATTGTATCCGGATGAGAGTTCCACATAGAGGTCTTCCTTGGAGTCCCTTTTAAGTGCCCTCAGCAATCTGAAATCATCGGAGATTATAACCAGTCCATCCCGCCTCTTCCTTAAGGCATCTATCAGGTCAAATTCTTCTGAGCAGTGCCTCTCAGATATGATATGGCAGAGATTAATGTAACCAATCCTGCTCTTTACAAGGAGCAGCGCCCTGCTCTCAGGGGTGACTACCTCACTTCCCACAATGGGCTCAATACCATATTCCTTTGCCAGGCGAATAAAAAACATCATACCATAAAGGCCATTGGTATCAGTAAGTGCAAGGCTCCTCATACCCAGTGACCTGGCCTTAGCACATAACTCATCCACCCCTGCCACACCCCATCCCTTTGAATACATGGAATGAACATTGAGGTGCACAAACTCTTCCACAGTACTGTCTCCTATAAGTTATGGCAGGCTATCCACTCCCTTCCGAACATAAGTGTATCTCTTCCGTATTTAGTGCGAATCCTGTCCAGGGCCCTGGTCAGCTCTGACATCCTGTGCCTTTTAAAAGATGGGGGCTCAAAGAATGAAATCTGTGTATCAGGGGGGCGTAGGTCCCTGAGCCAGACCCTTATACGCCTTATCCCCACCCTCCTCTGATACAACCTGAAAAAGAGCCTCTCTAAGTGGGGGAACAATTCAAAGTCCCAGAAACTGCCTCCTGGCACCCTGCTCTCTCCTGAAACCTCCATATGATCCCCATATCTCAACATAAGCCCCGCCCTTAAGGCCTCCATCGATATGGCCCTGAGCCTCATGGAGCAGTTCTCCACCATTCTGTATATGATCCCAAGGAGTAGATGGTCATCGTTCTTATCCCCGGGAAGGGTAAAGGTGTCTGAAATCATGGGCCTCCTGGAAGGAGGATACACAGGTGTAAAATCTATCCCCCTTGCCTGCTGGTGCATAAGGGGGCCATACTTCCCAAATATGGTCTTAAGATCCCATGGCTCCATAATTGCAATCTCACCTGCCCTTCTGATGTTCAACTCCTCAAGGAGCATCCTTATCCATAGATAGGATACCGCTGGCAGAAAATCCACCCTCAGGGGGGCAATGAATCCCTCTTCATTTCCATGGGCCACATCCACAATCTCCTCCCTTGGTATGGCCCTTGATGCAATGCTGGATACCATCTTATTGCCTGCAACACCTGCCGTGCTCTTAAGACCCACTGCCTTTGCTATCTCTGCTCTTACCTTCCATGCAGTATCCCTGGGACCACCCCACAACCTTTCAGTGCCTGTCACATCCATAAATATGTGCCCTGGTTTTGATGGCTCCCACAGGGGGGTATATCTCCCTGCCACCTGTGTTATGGAACAGAATGCCCTTCGGGTAAGTTCAGGATTGGGCGGGATTATCCGAAGTCCGGGACATATCTCAATTGCCCTCTTAAGGCTCATGCCCTTAAATATTCCCTCCTTCCTGGCCTCAGGGGAAACAGATATTATGCCTGCCCGCTCTGAGTGAAGTGGGGCCATTACCACAGGCCTTCCCTTAAGAGAAGGGTCCTGCCCCCGAACAACCTCAATGGGAAATGCGGGTATATGTATATGGATTATCTCCCGTTCCACACCAGCTCCCTGAATCTATCTGTAATGCCTGATCACTCCCACCACCCTGCCCTCTATCCTGAAATCACCCTCTCTTACCACGATGGGTTCCATATCAGGATGGGCGGGTCTCAATTCCACATAACCGCCTCTCGGATAATATCTCTTTATGGTGGCCTCATTGTCTATGATGGCAACCACTGTATCTCCGCTATCTGCCACAGGCTGTTTTCTTACCACCACCAGATCTCCATCAAGTATCCCATCCTCCCTCATGGACTCACCCCTTACCTCTAAAACAAAATACTCCCCCTGCCCTATCATGGAGGGAGGGACCTCCACAGTGGATACATCCTCCACCGCCTCTATGGGCTTTCCTGCTGCCACCCTTCCAAGGAGAGGCAGTTCAAACCACCTGCCCTCCACAGGTTTTAAGACCCTTATGGCCCTTTTCTGGTTCTTCCTGGATGGAAGGGCGATGTATCCCTTCTTCTCCAGCGCCTTTAAGTAGGTGGTTACACTGTTATATGAACTGAAGCCAAAGTGGGCGCATATCTCATCAAAACTGGGGGCATGTCCCCATTCCTGTATATATCTTGAAATAAATCCCAGGAACTCCTTCTGCTTCTCTGTCAATCTCATATCCTTCAACTCTCCTTTTTGATTTTAGAAAGTTTTGCAAAATTCAATGAAATGCTATCTTTTTTCATAGTATCTCTGGAATCACCTTATCTGTCATGCTTGAGGGGCGAAGCCCCGAAGCATCTCATAGATCCTTCGGGTGTCTTTCAGACACCCTCAGGATGACAAATACACGACAGATCATTTTTGCAAGACTTTGATTTTTTATACTGTAAGTTTTACTGTAAGTCAAGGATAAATCAGTATCAGGGCTTACGATCTCATCACCCATTCTTTGGTATAAATGAAAAATTTATACACAGTTTTTGAGTAAGACTGCCGATATATAAAATGAAAATATGTTGCCTTAATGCAGTTAATCTGTTATGAGCATATGGGAACTATTTCACTGAAAATATTCTATTTCAATTATTGAGGTAATAATGGAAAAGAGAAAGTTAACTGACATATCTGAGCTTCTCATCTTTGCAGTGGAGCAGAATGCCTCGGATCTGCATATAAGTGCAGGTGAACCACCAAGGGTAAGGATAAACGGAGATATAAGACCCATTGACATGCCCCCTCTATCTCCTAATGAAGTGCATATGATGATTTATGGTATCCTGACCGATTATCAGAAGAAGAGGTTTGAAGAAGAAAAGGAGCTTGATCTTTCAATAAGTTTGGGAAATTACGGAAGATTCAGGGCAAATATCTTTTACCAGCAAAGGGGAGAGGCAATATCGCTCAGGACCATACCTGACAGAATTCGGAGTATAGATGAACTGGGCCTTCCCAAAATCTTAAGGAAGATTGCAAAATACGACAGAGGCCTTGTGCTTGTAACGGGTCCAACAGGCAGTGGCAAAAGCACCACCCTTGCAGCATTGATAGATCTGATAAATACAGAAAGAAAAGCACACATAATAACAATAGAAGACCCCATAGAGTTCATCCATGAATCCAAGGAGTGCCTGGTGAATCAGAGGGAGCTGGGAGCTCATACAAAGAGTTTTGCCAATGCCTTAAGGAGTGCACTCAGGGAGGACCCGGATGTAATCCTGTTGGGTGAGATGAGGGATCTTGAGACCATAGCACTTGCCCTTACCGCTGCTGAAACAGGACACCTTGTTTTTTCCACTGTTCACACAAACAATGCCCCCAAGACCATAGACAGGATAATTGATGCATTTCCAGCCACCCAGCAGGCCCAGATCAGGACCCAATTATCAGCAACACTTCAGGCGGTCATATCCCAGACCCTGGTGAAAAGGAGGGACCGGAGGGGTCGAGTGCCGGTGGTTGAGATAATGATTGGCACCCCTGCTATCAGGAACCTGATAAGGGAAGGGAAGATATCCCAGATACCCTCCATGATGGAAGCAGGCCAGAAATTCGGGATGCAGACCATGGCCATGTCTCTTAAAAAATTAATCAGCAAAGGCATTGTAAAACCAAAAGATGTGGAGGGACTGCTCCTTGAACTTGAGATGTAATTTTAATCAGGAGACATACATCAATGGATATTAAACCACTGCTTAAGGTTATGCTGAAAACCAATGCATCGGATCTCTATATCACAGTTGGAAGGCCACCAGTATTCAGGATAGAAGGTATTCCAAAGCCTTACGGAAAGGAGATTTTTACTCCTGAAGCTATTGAAAATATAGCGGTTTCAATTATGAGTCCGACCCAGCAGGAGAAATTCATTAACACCCACGAGATGAATCTTGCAATTCAATATCACAACCTGGGGAGATTCAGGGTCAACATATTCAAACAAAAGGGCAATACCGGCCTTGTGATAAGACATGTAAAATCCGTTATTCCCGGCATTGAAGAACTTGGACTCCCAGAAATACTAAAAACATTAGCCCTTTCAAGGGCAGGCCTTGTGCTTGTGGTGGGGGCTACAGGCAACGGGAAATCCACCACTCTTGCTTCAATGATAGACTACAGGAATCAGAAATTCCCGGGACATATAATAACAGTTGAAGACCCCATTGAATTTCTACACCATCATAAAAGGTCTATAATCACACAGCGGGAGATCGGACTCGATACCCTATCCTATAGAGATGCCTTAAAAAATGCACTACGCCAGGCACCGGATGTAATAATGATAGGTGAGATAAGGGATAGAGAGACCATGGAATCAGCACTCAGCTTTGCAGAAACAGGACATCTATGCCTATCAACCCTGCATTCAAATAATGTGGTTCAGACCATTGAAAGAATCATGAGCTTCTTCCCACTGGACGATTATTCCCAGATATTTTATCAATTATCAATAAACTTAAAGGCCGTAATTGCCCAGAGGCTCATCCCATCCATTGATGGGAAACGGGTGGTGGCTACCGAGGTATTAATTGATACCCCAAGGGTTAAAGACCTGATATCAAAACATGAGGTAACAACACTGAGAGATGCAATGGCCGAAGGCACAAGGGAAGGAATGCAAACCTTTGATCAGGCCATATATGAATTATACAGACAGGGGAAGATAAGCCTGGAAAATGCCCTTGCATATGCTGACAGTCCAAGTGATCTTATGCTTAAAATAAAGGTAAAAGATGCAAAAGTGGATAAAAAGAAGATAAAAGAGACTGATAAAATAAAGTTAAAACCTGACAAAAAAAGTTTATAGCTTCCTCCCATTCCTTTTGCTTACTCATTTATAAAATCCTCATAGACTAATACCACCTAATAAAATATAATTTCTATACTTCAAAATTATGGAGGGAAAAGATGGATAAAAGAGTAAAGATGTTTACACTCAGCACCTGTATCCACTGCAAGGCAACAAAAAGATTGCTTGATGAATGTAAGGTGCAGTATGACTTTACTGATGTTGATCTCCTGGAAGGCGAAGAAAGAGAGGCCATCCTTGAGGATGTGAGAAAATTCAACCCTGAGTGCTCCTTTCCAACCATTATAATAGGTGATAGAGTTATTGTAGGATATAAGGAAAATGAGATAAAGGAGGCCCTGGGATTATGAATGAAGTGGAGGATCTCTACAAGACCCTAAAAAAGATTCAGGAGCCAAAGGGTTATTACTTTAATAAAGACAAGCAGTGGACATTTGATCTCCTGGAGGCATTGATATTAAATAAAAAAAGATATGGATATATGTCATGTCCCTGCAGGCTTGCAACCGGTGATATTAAAAAGGACAGGGACATAATATGCCCATGCGCATACAGGGAAGCTGATGTAAAGGAATATGGGAGTTGTTATTGCAACCTGTATGTTTCCAAGGAGTGGAATGAAGGAAGGATTAAAAGGACCTATGTCCCCGAAAGGAGAAAACCGCTCCATGAAAAAGACTAAAATAATATGCACAATAGGACCATCGAGTGAATCAGAAGAAATCCTTGCCACTCTTATTAAAGAGGGCATGGATATAGCAAGACTCAATTTTTCACACGGAACCAGAGAAGAGCATTTAAAAAAAATAAAACTCATTCGTTCACTTTCAGATAGTATTGGAAGGCCGGTTGCAATTCTTCAGGACCTGGGTGGTCCAAAGATAAGGGTGGGAATCCTGCCAAAGGAAGGCATAAGACTGGAACCAGGCTCATTGTTTACCCTCACCACACGGGATATTAAAGGGAATAACAGTGCTGTCTCCATCTCCTACAAGGGTCTCCCTGAAGAGGTAAAGACAGGAGAAAGAATCCTGCTTGCTGATGGGTTAATGGAACTAATGGTAAAGGAGATTCAGGGGGAGGATATTATATGCAAAGTAATCACAGGAGGGATACTGACTTCTCACAAGGGAATAAACCTTCCTGATGGAACCATTAAGGCCCCTTCCCTAACCCAGAAAGATAAAGAAGATCTCATGTTTGGCATTGAAAATGGTGTGGACTATGTGGCCTTATCCTTTGTAAGGGATGAAGGGGATATACAAAAGGTAATAGAGATTATGGATAAGGCGGGGATCAGGATTCCAGTTATTGCAAAGATAGAAAAACATGAGGCCATAAGAAATATTGATAGACTCATCGAAGTATCAGATGGAATCATGGTTGCAAGGGGGGACCTTGGGGTGGAAATACCCCTTGAAGAGGTGCCCCTGATCCAGAAGACAATTATCAGAAAGGCCAATATGATAGGGAAGCCTGTTGTAACTGCAACCCAGATGTTGAGATCAATGGTAAACGCTCCAAGACCCACCAGGGCAGAGGCCACTGATGTGGCAAATGCTGTGCTCGATGGAACGGATGCACTTATGCTCTCTGAAGAGACAGCAACAGGGAATTACCCTGTGGAAGCTCTAAGATTCATGGTAAAAATCATCAAAAAGGCAGAAGAGAGTTATCCTCATAAGAAGTATCTTGAACTCATTCCCAAAGAGGGTATTGAGGAATCTGTTGCCCATGCATCCTGCGTGCTTGCAGACCACCTCAATGCATCGGCCATTATTGCAACCACAAGATCGGGCAAAACTGCAAGACTCATATCCCGGTTCAGACCCAAAAGCCCGATTATAGCCCTTTCACCTGACAAAACAGCGATAAATAGATTGTCTCTTATGTGGGGGTGCTATCCAAAGTTTGTGGATATCCCGGGAGACACTGACAATATGATTGAACTTGCAGCACAGAATGCACTAAACACAGGTATTGTGGGAAAAGGTGATATTGCAGTTATAACCGCAGGTCACCCCATATGGGTATCAGGGACCACCAATATGCTCAGAGTAAAAAAACTGTAATTTCACAGGGGGAGATAATAGGTAAAAATGAAGCAGCTTATACTGGGAACTGCAGGACACATTGACCATGGCAAAACATCTCTTATAAAGGCACTTACAGGGATTGACACTGACAGACTTAAAGAGGAAAAACTTCGCGGCATAACCATTGAACTGGGTTTTGCCCATTTAGAGCTTCCCAATGGAGATCTGCTGGGAATTGTGGATGT
>JALVMZ010000250.1 GCA_027032655.1 Desulfobacteraceae bacterium | reverse complement strand
ATCCGCTACTTAGTGAGCGGGCTGGAGCTAATAGTCGTGAATCACGGGCTTCAAAACACTTACAACGCCAGTAAAAAGCTACAAAATGGCACACTACTGAGTTTGTCCCTTAAATAGTCTTCGTGAAACGCAATTTTATATATAATATAATAATTTGTTGATATATATTTTGATTTTCTTCATAAAATGCTACTTGCAAGCAATTTTTTTGATTTATTACCCCCTCAACTCAGTCCCTTTCCACATCTTTTACCCCATAGTTGCTATTTTGGACGTATTTCTCCTGTATAATTTCAATAGATTATGTGTAATGCACCATAAGGTAAATTCTCCTCTAACCTTCTCCATACCTCTTAAAAGAAATTTCCCCAAACCTTGACATCGTTTTATCTGACCAAATACTGGCTCTACCATTATCTTCCGAAAACCATATATAAACCTATTCACTGGCTTCTTAAGTGCCCTGGCCATCTGCTTACGCCTCTCAGAATGACACTTTCTCTTTGAATTACAGCCCTTCCCTAATTTGCTTTCCTTGCCGGGAGCTATCAAATATTCTATCTCCTCTTGGCTTTCCACATATTCCAAATTAGCCTCTGTACAATATCCTGCATCTGCCAAAACTGTTGTCGGCTCCTCTCCTAACTCCCTTAACTCTTCCTTTGCTGCCTCTACCATCGGTATAAACTGATGTACATCATTGGCCTCGTTTGTTACCCCACACGCTACTATTACCTGGTCCTCGGTAACTACTGCCTGGGCATTGTAACCCTGCAAATAACCCTTCGCACTCTTTTGAATCCTGCTGTCTGTATCTGTCATATTGATTTTGCTCTTCGGATTAACTTCTGATTCAAGGCTCTTATCTGCTCTCTTTCTCGTCTCCATTTTATGACGATCCTCTAAAATACGCTTGGCTTCCTTTATCCTCTTCAGTCGCTTCTCCACCGTATTTAATTCCTCTGGCAATTCATCGCCTCGCTTGTCTCCATATAGCTGGTCTTCTTCATTATCTATTTGTTCCGCTGACTTAAGAAGTTCTTCCACCTTCTCCCTTAATTCCTTCTCTTCCTCCATCAAACTCTCATAAGTCCGATTCTTATCAATGCTCGCATTGGCTTTTACTTTCGTACCATCAAGGGCTATTATGCCTGCTTTCACCAATCCTGCCTCTTTGCATAGCAACAATACCCTGGAAAACAGGTTCATCAGGGCCTTTAAATGACGCCTACGAAATTCAGAGATGGTCCGAAAATCCGGAAAATTACCCGCTGCTAACCACCTGAATGCCACATCATCTATAAGTGCCTTTGCTATCTTACGGCTGGAAGGTATGCCTACACAATAGGCATACAATAATACCTTCACCATCATTGAGGGATGATACGCCGCATTCCCCTGGCCATTTGCCCTGTAATATCTCTTAATCTCTGACAAATCCAAACTGTCCACCACCTCTGATATGAATCTCGCTAAATGTTCCTGGGGCAGCCATTCATCTAAAGATGGAGGTAAGAGATATGATTGCCTTGGATTATAGGATCGAAAATTGTAGTGCATAACCTGTCCCCCAAACATTTAATTTCTTATTATAATTA
>JALVMZ010000249.1 GCA_027032655.1 Desulfobacteraceae bacterium | reverse complement strand
TCTCTGTGAGACTCCTATTCGATCTTACAAGGTCACACTGTTTAATAGCATTTTCAACCTCCAGCATCAGCACATCATCGTCCCATGGTTTGAAAAATATCCTGTAAACACTGCCTTGATTAATCGCCTCCTTAATTGATTCTGCATCCGTGTAACCGGTGAGAAGTATTCGAATTATATCAGGATATTTATCCTTTACAATTGAAAACAGCTCTGTCCCGCTCATCTCCGGCATTCTCTGGTCAGAGATTATAATATCAACCTTACTTCCATTTTCAAGGAGCTCAAGGCACTCTTTTGCACCTGTGCATGTAATTATGTTATATCGGGACCTCCTGAATACCCTTTTCAGGGCATGGAGGATATTCTCCTCATCATCTACAAAAACTATGCTGTGCTCTTGTCTTTCCATGGCTATGCAATCAACACCCTGCAGGCAGATTCTATATCTCCTGATACATCATCAATCCAGTCCGGAATTGAGTCAACTTCCTTTTTAAGTCTTTTACCATCTTCAGTATCAAAGAAGGGTAGCTCAGGTATTTCAAAATCCCCTCTTTTAAGACAATGAACTATATAATCGGATAAATATATAAGGCTCACAAAAGAATCATACTCATCGCTTAATAGGTATCTATGATGAAGCATAATTGTCCTTATCAGGTGTTCTGGAAGCTCCCATTTCCTTGCCAGATAGGCTCCTATGAAATCATGCCCTTTTTCCATGACCTTCCTCTCGGCACTAAAGAAATCAAGCCTTTCTTCCTTTATGATTCTTAATATCTGTAGAAATTCATCTTTAAAGTGCTCTTCAAGAACGAGTTTGCCTATGTCGTGTAATAATCCTGCTGTAAAGCAATCATCAGGAAAATGAATGTTTGCCCTTTCTCCCAGATGTGTTGACACAACAGCTACGGATATGGAATGAATCCAGAAATCTTTTATATTAAATCCGTTTACACCTGAAATATTGGGCATACTATCTATTACTGAACCGGTAAGCAATGCATTTCTCACCGTATTAAGACCCAGAATAACAATTGCATGATTCACAGTTGATATCCGAGAAGAAAATCCAAAAAATGACGAATTTACTATTCTGAGCAACTTGGTGACCATGGACTGGTCTTTTTCTATTAGATCCGTCAGGTCTTTTAAACAAAAATCGGCATTCTGCATAATGGAATTTAGCTTCATCACAATGTCAGGTAGCATGGGCAATTCATCAACTGAATTAAGCCTTGAAATAATATCATCCTTTTTCAGACGCTGCACCATTATACCTTTATCCTTATCTCATCAAGGATTGGATCAAATTGATTAATCTCCTTTAATTTCTTTATATGCTCCTCTGTAATCAGTGTATTATACTGGAGTAAGAATCTTCCTTTGGATGAGTATATGGACTCTGCCAGAACCACACCCGGCTTAAGTTCATCAAGGGTAATTCCTTTTCTTTTTGCAAAGAAGCCGCCTTTGTCCCTTAAGTAATCCATAAAGCTTTTTAAAACCTCTGGGTCATACATCTTAAATACATTGTTTTTTAAATACCAGATCGCGGATTCATGTCGAAGTTCCTTTCTGGTTTCAGGGACATCTGACCCCCTTTTTTCATCCTTCAGATAGAGTTCAATTATCTCTTTATTTTTATATCCAAGATTAACTATTCTATCATAAGTATCGGCAACTGAAATTATCATGGAATTTAATGGAATCTCTTCTCTTTTAAGATGGTCAGGGAATCCGTTACCATCATATCTTTCATGATGGGAGCGGATAAAAAGGCCCACATGGTCAAGCCCTTTGATTAATCTCACTATATTCTGACCCTCTTCAGGGTGTCTCATATATAGTCTCTTTTCGCTTGAATTCCATTCCTCTTCCTCAATTTCATTCAGCCTCTCCGTGAAACCCACTTTTCCTATATCATGAAGGAGCCCTGATAGCTCAGTCTGAACCACTTCATTTTCCGGAAGTTTCATATACTGAGCTACCTCTTTACATAAAAAACCAACCCTCTTCCCGTGACCTGATAATTTTGGGGAGAAGCTTTCCAGCAGGGAAGAAAACGCCCTCACTGCATTAAAGATACCCTGCTCAAGCTCTCTGTTTAACTCTGTTATCTTTCTGTTCTTCTCAATCAAATCCTTTGTTCTTTCTTTTACCTTCTGCTCAAGCACCTGATTTATGTTAATCAACTTTTTATTCTTCTGTTTTAGGAGTCTTACAAGCTTTTTATTAATTATGAGGAGCTCATAATTTTCAAGATGTCTTCTCACCTGAAATAAGAGCTCCTCATCATTCCAGGGTTTATTAAAATAATAATGAATATTGCCTCTGTTAATAGCATCAATCAGTGCATCATAATCGGAGTATCCTGTAAGGAGAAACCTGACTGCATCAGGACAGTATTTTCGGGATTTTTCCAGAAATTGAGCGCCCATCATTCTGGGCATCCTCTGGTCAGATATTATGAGTGATATGGATCTTCCGCTCTGCTTCAATAACTCAATTGCCTCCTTTCCCCCTGAAGCAGTAAATACCACCAGATTCTCTTTCCTGAAGAGCCTTTTAAGGGAATTCAAGACCGATTTGTCGTCATCAACAATCAGGATATTGTGTTTATACCTGAGAGCCACCTCCATCCTCCACTATTTTTATCTCCTTTGGTATTCTTATTATAAAAGTTGTCCCTTCACCCACCTTGCTTTTAACATCTATTGCACCTCTGTGTTTTTTAATTATATTATACGCAACATTCAGGCCAAGACCCGTTCCCTTTCCCACATCCTTTGTGGTAAAGAATGGATCAAAGATTCTGGGAAGGTCCTCCTCGGGTATTCCCTTGCCCGTATCAGCAATCATAACCTCAACATATCCATCGTTGATGCCTGTTCTTATGGTTATAACTCCCTTCTCCTCTATGGCCTGTGCAGCATTCACCAGGATATTCATAAAAACCTGATTTAGCTCCTGAGGATAACAGAGAATCTGAGGGATATCCCCATACTCCTTTTTCACCTCTGCCTTATACTTCAATTCGTTCCATACTATATTGAGAGTTGACTCTATGTTCTGATTTATATCTGTATATACCAGTTCCTTTTTACCTGGATGAGCAAAGTTCTTTAAATCAGATACTATTCTTTTTATTCTTTTAGTGCCCTCAATGGATTCATCAATAAGAGAAGGAATATCCTCCATTATGAACTCTATATCAATCTCCCTTTCAAACTCATTAATTCTGGAAACGGCTTTCATTCTTTCATGTTCATTGCTCATTGTATTTAAATCTTCAACAAACTTTTTATAAGAATTGATTAGCTTCACCACATCATTAAGATAATCCCCCAGGGTCCTTAGATTGCTCATCACAAAACCGGTTGGGTTATTTATTTCATGTGCGATCCCGGCAGATAGCTGTCCAATGGATGCCATCTTCTCCTGATGTATTATCTGGGATTGAGTCTCCTTCAATCTTTCAATATAATTCTTTAGCTCTCTGTTTTTTATCTCCAATATGTGCATCATAATATTGAACTGCTCGCCCAGTTGGTCGTATATATCCTCACACGCCCCATTAAAGACTTCGCAATCAGGACAATACATAACCTTGCAATCTTCTTTTTGAATATTATCGGAGCAGAATGCCCCTTTCACCAGCCAGCATCTAAGCGGTGGCTTTCCATAACAGGAACACTCAGTTTTCGTGCACTTTTTCCTCTCATAACACTTAACGAGATGAGTGTTCTGATATCTTACACTGAAATCCTTCCTTAGTATAACCTCATGAATTAAGTTGTATATCTCATTAACTGCCTTTTCAAGCCGCATCCTGTGTTCTTTTAATTCATTGTTGCTTCTTTCCAGCTCCTGGGATATCTGATTCAACTTTGTGGTATCTGTAAGGGTAATCAGTGTCCCTTTTATGTTCCCGCCTCCTCTCACGAGATCAAAGGGATATATTCTCTTTATGAACCATCTATTTGATTCGGGATCATGTATCTGGACACTATTTCCCTCATATGGCATACTAATCATATTCTTCTCATTTAGAAGTGCATCAATTGATCTTCCAATTATCTCATTAAAACCCTTTCCAAGGTATTTTCTAAAACCATTATTGCACCTTAAAACATTTCCTTCATAATCCACCAGAATCAGCATTTCTTCTACACGGTCAAATGAGGCCTCCCATTCCTTCTTGGCTCTCTCCACTTTCCCGAAGAGTTCCCTGAGCTCCAGATGTTTTTGAATCAGACTCTGCTGTGCCTCTTCAAGTTCACGAGTTCTCTTTTTAACCTCCTGTTCAAACCTCTGGGTATTTTTTCGCTTTTCATCCTCGAGCTCCTTTCTTCTGAATGCGTTTTCAACAGTAACAAGAAGCTGTGCCCTGGTGAAAGGCTTAATAATATATCCATAAATACCATCTTTAATTGCGTTCCTTGCAACTTCGATATCCTCAACCCCTGTTACCACTATAACGGGTATTTCATCTCCCTTCTTTCTTAAATTCCTTATAAAATCAATGCCAGGTCTATCCGGAAGAATCAGGTCACAGATGATTAGGTCAAAGTTACCTTCAATGGTTAACTTTTCTGCTTGAGAAGCGGTCCTGGCGCAGGAGCACTCAAATCCTTCCTGCTCCATTATCCTCCTCAGTAAAGACGATGTCAGCTCCTCATCTTCTATTATCAGCACTTTTCTCATAATAAAATCCCGTCTATATTACTCCTCACTTCTATATAATCGGAATTTTGCTTGAAAACTTAATGAAATAGATGTCAGATTAAAGATAATCCTTCTCTACGGTGAGGATTATCATTATTTGTAAATCCTGATGGATAATTGTATAATATCGTAATATTATCGGCACTTTAATGGAGGAGCAATGCAGATTGGAATAATTGGACTCGGTAGAATGGGAAAGGGAATCGCTTTGAGACTCTTTGATAGAGGCCACTCAGTGTGCGTTTATAACAGGACATCTGACAGGATCAAGGAGCTGGAAAAGATGGGATTGAAAGGCGCATATTCCATTGAAGAACTGATTTCATCCCTTACAAAACCAAAAGCTGTATGGCTTATGTTACCTGCGGGAGAGGTAATTGATGAGCATATTAATATGATATCAGACTTATTGGAGAAAGGTGATATCATAATAG
>JALVMZ010000248.1 GCA_027032655.1 Desulfobacteraceae bacterium | reverse complement strand
TTATATCCCTTTTAATCTCTATTGTCAAGCCATAATCATTAAAATGTGGTTTCAATTTTGAAATGTCACACTTTTTTACTATTTTAAAATGTCACATTATGGATAAGCTTCTCCTTAGGAAAAATAATCTTAAGGAGGAGCAGAATTATGGAAAGATATTCTGTAACGGAGGAAGATATGAAGAGATATTACATTTTAAAAAAGGTTATCGAAGGATTCTTGAAACTAAAAGAAGCAGCAGAAGTTCTTGGCTTAAGTTATAGACAAACAATTCGCTTAAAAAAACGATTTCTCTTAGAGGGTATAGAAGGACTTATAAGAAAAAAACCTTTAAAACCTCCCAACCTTAAAATTACCGAAGATCTCAAAAACCAGATTGTAGAATTGAGAAATAGGCTTTATTATGATTTTAATATTCTCCACTTTAAGGAGAAATTATCTGAGGTTCACCATATAGATATAAGTTATGAATCTTTAAGGAAGATACTGATAGATAAGGGATTACATATACCAAAGAGGAAAAGGAAGGCATATCGTAGAAGGAGAAGGATGCCTGAGGCAGGTCTTTTGGTTCAGATGGATTCATCTCAGCATAGATGGATTGAGAATATAGAGAAGCTTTGGTGGCTTATTGGCATGATTGATGATGCAGATGGCTATGTATATGCAGAATTTCATCCTGCTGAAACAACAAAGGCAAATATGAAGGTTATAAAGGACTACATTCTTCAGAGAGGAGTTTTTATGGCTTTATATACAGATAAGGCCTCTCATTTTAAGACTACACGTCATGGAGGTGTTCATTACAACGTATCCTTAGAGCACAAGGACACTCAGATACAAAGGGCATTAAAAAGACTTGGTATTGAACTAATACATGCAAATTCACCTCAGGCAAAAGGGAGGATTGAAAGACTATTTAGATTTTTTCAGGATAGACTTATTAAGGAGATGAGATTGAGAGATATAAAGGATTATGAGACTGCAAATAAATTTCTTAAAGAGGAGTTTCTTCCGTGGTATAATAAGAGATATACCCTTTCAGTAAAGAATGTTTACAAGGAGCTACCAAAGGATTGTAATCTTGATTTGATTTTTTCTGTAAGGGATTTAAGAAAGGTGGGGAAAGATAATACTATAAAGTATCAGGGAGTGATTTATCAGTTACTTCCCTCAGATGGGAAAAAGAGTTTTGCAGATTTATGGATAGAGGTATGTGAGATGCTAAACGGAGAGATAAAATTAATTTATAAAGATAAAGAGATTTCTTATGTTGTTATTTCGAGAGATGAAAGAAAGAGGCTGAAAGAGGATATTCTTAACTTAAGGGAGTATCAACCGGATAGACCAAAGAAAAGACATACTCCATCTCCTGATCATCCATGGAGGAAGGATTTTAGAAAAAAAGTATATGACATTTCAAAATAGGAATAATGTGTGACATGCCTGTAGGAACAACAGTTATTAAAATTTTGGTTGTTAATGCAAAGCGATTTTGTCACCCTTAATTGCAAAGCTAAAATGTCACCCCTCTTATGATAAACTCATAGGCTCAAACCTTCATCAGGAGGTTGAGTCTATGGGAAATTGTCCAAAGGAGG
>JALVMZ010000247.1 GCA_027032655.1 Desulfobacteraceae bacterium | reverse complement strand
CGATAAAATCCACCAGAGGTTATGCTTCATCAAATAAATATAATTACTCCCTTGAGAAAAAATATACCACATTAATGGAAAACACATGTCTTGATCTTTCATCCCATACAGAAGAGGGTTATGTTTTCAGGGTTGATTTAAGATTGAGGCCCTTTGGAAATGCGGGACCTATTGTTCAAGAGTCATCCAGTTTGATTGATTATTACCATCGCAAGGCTGACTTATGGGAAATACAGGCGCTTTTGAAGATGAGGCCCGTTGCAGGTGATCTGGATATGGGAATGGAAATAAAAGATAAGCTGAATAAATTACTGCTGATGGAAAAAGACCATCAATTCATAAAAGAGTCAATAAAAAGGCTCCGGAAAAAAGCCTCTGAAGAACGGTTACTGATTTATTCTAAAAATGTAGATATAAAAACAGGAATTGGGGGAATTAGAGATGTGGAATTCCTTGTCCAGGGACTTCAAATGATGCATGCATGGAAATATCCTGACCTGATTGAAGGCAATACCATTAAAGCACTTGAGAAACTTGCAGATAAAAGTATTATAAGTAATGAAACAAAAAATGATCTTACAGTAAACTATGTGTTTTTAAGAAGACTTGAGCATTTCCTTCAAATAATGGATGATAGACAGGTGCATTATCTGCCCCATGAACAAAATAAGCTTGATTCACTGGCCAAAAGGATGTTAGGGCCTGATAGCAATGGTAAAATGTTACTGGAAAGATTTAATGATATATCAAAAAGATTAAAAGAACTATTTACTGCATATATTGGCTAAAAATCAGAGACTCTGTATAGAGCAAGGAATATGATAAGGAAAAATAAAAGACCCAGTCCAGCAGAGATTACATGTCTTTATGAAATTACCAAGGCAATACACTCTACTCTTGACCTAAGACAATCACTTTACAAGGTGCTGGATCTTATGTCTGAAATGCTGGGAATGCAGAGAGGATCAATTACTATAGTTGATTCAACTACATCAGAAATCTATATCGAAGTGGCTCATGGAATGTCCATTACTGCACGCTCAAGGGGAAGATATAAACTTGGGGAAGGAATCACAGGTAGGGTTACTGAGACAGGAAAACCCATGGTGGTCCCGAGAATAGGCGACGAACCCCTTTTCTTAAACAGGACAGGTGCAAGAAGTCGTATAGATAAATCCAGAATATCTTTTATCTGTGTCCCCATTAAAGACGGAAAAAGAGTCATAGGCACTTTAAGTGTTGACAGGGTATTTGAAGGGACAGAACCTCTGGAAGAAGATGTTCGAATCCTGAGTATTATCAGCAGTCTCATTGCCCAGAAAGTTGCCCTCCTTGAAAAGATAAAGAGGGAGAAGGAAAAACTAAAAGAGGAGAATATAAGACTCAGAAGAGAACTTAACAAGAAATACAGCTTCAAAAACATTATTGGCAATAGCAGGAAAATGCAGGAAGTCTTTCATCTTATAACACAGGTGGCAAAGAGCAACGCAAATGTTTTACTCCTCGGAGAGAGTGGAACAGGAAAAGAGCTCGTGGCCAATGCGATTCACTATAATAGCCTAAGGGCTGATAAGCCTTTAATAAAAGTAAATTGCGCGGCAC
>JALVMZ010000246.1 GCA_027032655.1 Desulfobacteraceae bacterium | reverse complement strand
ATTGTAGAAAATGTTGAAATATCAGATGCTAAAAATCCGGCAGAAATATTAAAGCAGATAAACCACATTGCTTCAGAGCAATTAAAGGAATTCACTCGTATCCTGAATGAGGATATCCTTGTTGAATTGCGCGATTTTAACATTATTCTTTATCAGAACAAATTGCCGGAGACCCCCGAGCATCTTACATTCCTGAAAGAGTTCTTTTACAATGAGGCATTACCTTATCTTCAACCCATATTGATGAATAAGGGTACGAGGCCATTTATGAGGGATAACAGGTTATATCTTGTGATCAAACTTTTCCGTAAGAAAAACAAAAAGAACCCGGATAAAATAAAGATGAGGCGTGCCCGTTATGCTTTGCTAAAGCTGCCCACAAATGATATCCCCCGTTTTATAACCCTTCCGAAGATTGACAAAAGTCATCACATTATGTTCCTTGATGATGTTATTAGATACAATCTTCAGGAGCTGTTCCCCGGATACGACATAGATGGCAGCTGGAGTGTGAAGGTGGCGCGAAATGCAGACCTGGGCATTGAAGATGAATTTTCGGGAAACCTTGTCGAGAAGATAAAAAAGAGTCTTAAGCGACGCAAGATAGGTATTCCGGCAAGCTTGCACTACGACAGGCAGATAGACAAAAAGACCTTGTTGTTCCTGATGAAGACTTTTAATTTCAGGAAAGAGGAGTTGGTGGAGACAGGCAAGCACCAGAATTTAGATGCCTTCTTTGATTTCCCTAACCCGTACAGTCCTGCCTTGGAGTGGAAAGCGCCACCTCCGATACACCCGAAAGAGCTTGATGAGATAGGATCTGTTTTTAATGTCATAAAGTTGAAAGAGCGGATGCTGCATTTCCCGTACCAGTCGTTCGATTATGTGCTGAAATTCTTTAACGAGGCGGCAACGGACCCCAAGGTGGAAGAGATAAAGATCACTCAGTACAGGGTAGCAAGGGACTCGGCTATAGTTAATGCCTTGATATCGGCAGCCAGGAACAACAAGAAAGTTACTGTTTTTGTTGAAGTGAAGGCACGTTTCGATGAGGAGCAGAATTTGTTTCTTGCCGACCTTATGGAAAAGGCCGGGATAAAGATCATTTACAGTATCCCGGGGTTGAAGGTACATGCAAAGATGGCACTCGTCATCCGGCGGTCGAACGGGATACGTAAGCGCTCCTATGCATATTTGAGCACCGGCAATTTCAATGAGAAGACAGCCAAGCTTTATGCCGACCACGGATTTTTTACATGCAATGATACTATCATAAATGATCTGGAGAGTCTGTTCAACTTTCTTGAGGATCAAAGCCGTAAGCCTGAGCTTTCAAAGTTGTGGGTTACTCAGCTGAACATGCAGCAACACATTCTTGAAAAGATCGACAGGGAGATAAAGATTGCCAGAAATGGAGGGGATGGATACCTGTTGCTCAAAATGAACGGGATACAAAACAAAAAACTCATCAACAAGCTTTATGAAGCAAGTGGTGCAGGAGTTAAGATAGATATGATAATACGCGGGATATGCTGCCTGATCCCGGGACAGCCATTCAGTGAAAATATCAGGATAGTTCGCATTGTGGACAGTTTCCTGGAGCATG
>JALVMZ010000245.1 GCA_027032655.1 Desulfobacteraceae bacterium | reverse complement strand
CCGGCCACGATGTAGTCCTGGTCTTTATAAGTGATTTGGCCCACAGGGGATATGACTGCGGCTGTGCCTGTGCCAAATGCCTCTTTAAGGGATCCATTCTGTGCACTCTGAATAACTTCATCAATGGCAAGGGATCTTTCAGATACCTTCATGCCCCAGTGTTTCAGAATCTTTATAACAGAGTCCCTTGTAATCCCTGGCAGAATACTTCCGGTAAGGGGGGCGGTGATTACCTCTGAATCTATTACAAAGAACATGTTCATTGTGCCCACTTCTTCCACATATTTTCGCTCCTTTGCATCGAGCCAGAGGACCTGGGTAAAGCCCTTTTCTTTGGCCTCCTCAGCAGCAAGGAGGCTGGCAGCATAATTACCCGCTGTCTTTGCCTCTCCTGTGCCTCCCACTGCGGCACGGATATATTTATCCTCCACATATATCTTTACTGGATTCAGTCCCTCTTTATAATATGCCCCCACAGGCCCTATAATAATATAAAAGATATATTTCTTTGATGGCCTTACTCCCAGGTGAGGCTCTGTGGCAATCATGGTTGGTCTAATGTAGAGGGATGTGCCTTCGGTTCTGGGGACCCAGTCCTTATCAAGGATTATCAGTTGCTTCAGCCCCTCCATCACATGGTCGATATCAATCTCTGGCATACATAGTCTTCTTGCTGAATTATTCATCCTGACAAAGTTGTCCCTTGCCCTGAAAAGATATATGGATCCATCCTCACCCCTGTATGCCTTGAGCCCTTCAAATATCTCCTGTCCATAATGAAGGCCCATGGCAGCAGGGTCGATCCTCAGATCCTGATATGGCTCTATCCTTGAGTTAAACCAGCCCTTGCCTTCCTCATAATCCATGATAAACATGTGATCAGAGAATATATCTCCAAATCCAAGGGTTGATTCATCCTGTGGCTTTGGTTTTAATTGTTCCTTTTTTGCCTTGATGACCTTTATTTCCATATTTCACCCCCAACCAGAATTTCAAAATGAGAGCTTTGCAAAAATGATTCATGTTCCATTTGTCATCCTGAGGGTGCCTGAAAGACTCCCGTTGGATATATGAGATGCTTCGGGGCTTTGCCCCTCAGCATGACAGATAAGATAATTCCAGATATGTTTTGAAAAAAATCTCATTTAATTGAGTTTTGCAAAACTCCCAAAATATATCTTTTGTCCCACATAGGGTATTAAGGACGATGATTTACATTACCTCCTTATCGCTCTGCTCTATTGCCCTGTCTATTTCTGCCTTCAATTGAGGAGGAAGTCCCGGTATTTCCACACTCAGGAATCCCCTCACAATGGTTGCCACTGCCTCATCCTCATTAAGTCCCCTTGACATGAGGTATGCAATCTCTTCCTGTGCTATTTTTCCAACTGCTGCCTCATGTGATAGCTCAACTCCATCCACATGACCCTCAAGCTCTGGAATTGCGTGGATTATCCCGCCATTAATAAGGAGTCCCCTGCATTCAAGATGGGCCTTCACATCAGGGACCATACCAACAAGATGGCCCCTTGCAATAATTTTCGCACCATTACTTATGGTCCTTGAGATTATTTCTGCCCTGCAGTCCGGTTTTTTCAGTATTATCCTTCCACCAATATCATATTCTGAGCCAGGGCTTCCCACCACTATGCTATTAAAACGGCTCACTGCATTTTCACCCTCAAGGTAAGTGGTGGGATACATCTGGAGTGATTTGACCGGTTTCATGCAGATATAGTTGCTTAAAAAAAGTCCTCCCTCTTCCACAATGGCAACAGAGCGTGGCCTCACCAGCATATCCTCTGCCCAGTTATGGATCATTGTAAAGGAGAGCTTTGCATTTTTCTTTACATAAAATTCTGATATACCAACATGCACTCCCTTTTTCATATGGGGAGAGGTGGCGCATCCTGTAATTATATGAAGTTCTGAATTCTCCTCCGCTATTATTATATTGTGCACATTCTGTTGAAGACCATTCCTGTCAAGATAAAGACATGCCTGAATGGGATATATGGATTTGCTACCAGGTAAGGCCCTAATTACATAACCATCATGAAGGCCGAGTTCCGCAGCCGCGGTATATTTATCGGTCTCCACATCCACCAGCTTCCAGTAGTAATCCCATATCCAGGGGTGCTCCTCAAGTGCCCTTTTTATGGGCAAAACCTCCACTCCTTCCACTTTTGAACCACAATGTATAACTGTGGTATCCTTTTGAAAATATGTCCCTCCCCTCTCTTTCTGGGTGAGATCAAGGCCTGACATTATTAATCTCTGTTGCTCCTCTTCTGTTAGAGTGCAGAGTTCATCTTCGCTAAGGTATTTATGGGGAATGGGGGCATCATCAAATTCATTGAGATCAATATCAGGGCCTATTGCGGCCTTTTTATCCTTTGCTCTTAGAGCCTTCTGTCTTAATTCATCTTTGCTATGCATCTTACACACTCCTCATATCCTGATTCAGCAACGCATCTCAGTATCTCCCTTGGATTGCTAACGCAGCTGAGTCTTCCATTATAAAGGACCTGACCCTTGTCTGCATCCACATAATCAAGTATATATCCAGTATGTGTGATAATAAGTCCCATCTTGGTCCGCTCCCTTTTTATCTCCATCTTTGATTTATCAGAAGGGGTAATGCCATCCTTTTTAAGGAGAAATGCAATGGTCTCTCCCACAAGGGCAATATTTTCCAGGTCAACTCCTGACTCAGGCTCATCAAAAAGCATCAGGTCAGGGTCCTGTGCCATCAGTTGGAGCAATTCTGAGCGTTTTATCTCACCACCTGAAAATCCTGCATTGAGGTCCCTTTCAAGAAAATCCTTCATATTTACTCTTCCTGCCAGTTCATCAACACTTACATCTTTCTTTGCACATAAATTAACGATCTGTTTAAGCTTTAGCCCATTAATAGTGGGTGGCCTCTGATATGACATCCCGATACCCAGTTGCGCCCTTTCATTTATTGGCATATGGGTGATATCCTTGCCTTTAAACATAATCCGGCCTTCAACCACCTGATACTGGGGATAACCCATTATGGTCATTAAAAGTGATGTCTTGCCCGACCCATTGGGCCCAAAAAGTATATGGGTTTCCCCTGGTTTTATCTCAAGGTCAATGTGTTCCAGTATTGTCTTATCACCCAGTTTTACCTTTAAATCCTCAATTACAAGCATAATAAAAGCTCCTTAAATGGACTGAAGATTAATAATACACATCTTATCAGTCCTTTACAAGCCTGAATCAATCCTTATGCCATGTTACCAGTTCAGAGAGCTCTGCCCTCTCTCTTTTAAATCTGTTTATTGGTGCATTCTCTTCTGGATATCCCATTGCAATTCCCATGATTATAATTTGATTGTCAGGTATTTTACCAATCTGCCTTAATAACTCAGGATATCTGGATGAATTGGCAAGTATACATGTCCCAAGTCCTTTATCATATGCAAGGAGACAGATACTCTGGATAAGAATACCTGTATCAAGCATTGCATATTCCAGATTAATGTCCTTATCAATTGTTAATATGAGCAGACAGGGGGCGCCAAACAGGGAGAACATATCTGCATAATATTGCCTCCTTGCATCTTTGTCTTCTCTTTTTATTGATAATGTCTCAAGAACAGTCCTTCCCAGTCCAATATATCTTTTTTTATACACCTCAGGCCACATTTCAGGCATCTGTATATCAGGCTTTTCAGGGACACCATTTAAGAAATTCTCTCTGTTCTTTTTTCTGAACCTCTCAAGGGCCTCTCCTATAAACACATGTATATGCCAGGGTTGAGTATTCCCCCATGAAGGAGACCATCTGGCCTTGTCCAGGATTTCGGTAATAAGTTCCCTTGATACTTCCTGTGATTTAAAGTTCCTTATACTCCTTCTTCCCATAATTGCTTCACTAAGTTCCATTCACCTGCCCTCCTTGTAAATTGTATCTTGATCGGAGAAGGTTATTATTTAACCTAACCCCCAAGGTATGCCTTCTTAATCATCTCATTTTCCCTCAGATTCTCAATTTTATCTTCCATAACAATACTGCCTGACTGAATCACATATCCTCTATTTGCTATTTTAAAGGCCATCCATGCATTCTGCTCCACAAACATAACTGTTGTGCCTTTCTGATTTATATCCTTTATTGTATCAAAGATGGCCTCAACCACTACAGGGGCAAGCCCCATGGATGGCTCATCCAGTAATAGTAGAACAGGTCTTGTCATCATAGCCCTTCCTATTGCAAGCATCTGCTGTTCGCCCCCTGAAAGAGTGCCTGCAATCTGGTTTTTTCTTTCTCTCAACCTGGGGAAAAGCTCAAATACACCTTCAATATCCCTTTTTATCTTTTCCCTCCCTTTTCTGGTGAATGCCCCCAGTTCAAGATTTTCAAGCACCGTTAACCTTGAAAATATCTTTCTTCCTTCAGGGACAAGGGCTATTCCCCTTTTTACTATTTTATGGGCAGGATACTGGTTGATCCTCTCCCCCTGAAAGAGAATTTCACCCTTACGGGGGCGAATAATGCCTGTTATTGTGTATAAAGTTGTGGTCTTACCTGCACCATTACTGCCAATTAAGGTTATAATCTCTTTTGATTTCACATGAAGGGATATCCCTTTTAATGCCTCAATATTCCCATAAAAGGAGTGGATGTCCAGAACCTTCAATAATTCATTATCCATTATTCTTCCTTGTTAATCCTATCCGTTTCCCTGTCTGGGCAGTCCATGCATCCTTACCCATTCCCTTCCAAGATATGCCTCAATAACCCTGGAATCTGATTGAACCATCTCAGGTGGCCCTTCTGATATCTTTATTCCATAATCAAGGACAGTTATTCTGTCCGAGATGCCCATTACCACCCTCATATCATGTTCTATTAATATTATAGAGAGCCCCATTTCATCCCTGATTCTTTCGATAAAATCAGTCATCTCTTTGGTCTCCTGCGGATTCATGCCTGCAGTTGGCTCATCCAGCAGGAGCAAAGAGGGTTCTGTGCCAAGTGCCCTGGCTATTTCAAGTCTTCTCTGATCACCGTATGGGAGATTCTTGGCTATAACATCTTCTTTACCTTTAAGACCAACAAATTCCAGGAGTTTTAATGACTTTTCATATGCCATTTTTTCCTCAGCCATTGTCCTTCTATCCCTTGTGATTGCCCCCCAGACTCCTGCCC
>JALVMZ010000244.1 GCA_027032655.1 Desulfobacteraceae bacterium | reverse complement strand
AGAGGGTCTTGATAGATAATTGACTATGACATCAGGTTCTCTTTCCAGAATTTCAAAGTCAGTGAAATTGGAAATGGCAGGTAGCCTTATAATGCCTATATTTACAGTGTTCCGAGAAGGAGGTGTGTATTTCCTTTTGTCTTCCTGAACAGCGACAGAGTCTTCAGTATCAATGATGATATCCTGAAAATATGGCACAAGCCCGAGCACCGGCTTTCCCGTCTTCTTTTCAATATACTCTATGCCTGATAAAAAAAGCCCTGGATCCCCCCTGAATTTGTTTATGAGGAATCCCATTGTAAGTGCTCTCTCTTTTCTGTTCATAAGGTGGTATGTCCCTATTATCTGGGCAAATACACCGCCTCTATCAATGTCCGCCACAATGACTGCCCTTGCACCTACTGATTCTGCCATGGAAAAATTTACTAAATCATTATCCTTGAGATTCATCTCACAACAGCTTCCAGCCCCTTCCATTACAATCACATCATATTTTTGTGAGAGCCTTTCATATGATGCCAAAACCACCTGCTTCAATCTCTTCTTATACCTGTGGTATTCCAAAGCACTCATCTCCTCATCCACCTTTCCCCGAACAACCACCTGTGATCTTCGCATACCAGAGGGCTTGAGCAATATTGGATTCATATCCACACCGGGAATAAGGCCGGCTGCCTCTGCCTGAACCACCTGTGCCCTTCCTATCTCTCCTCCTTCCAGGGTCACATAGGAGTTGTTTGACATATTCTGTGCCTTAAATGGTGCCACCCTGTATCCCCGTCTCTTAAGTATCCGACAAAAGGCAGTAACACAGATGGATTTGCCCACATCACTTCCTGTTCCGAGAAACATTATGGCCTTTGCCTTAAAAGACATCCCGCAGGTCCTTTATCCTGAATATGGGTTAATATATCCTGAGTAGACAAGGAATGCAAATATGCCTCCTGAAACTATTATGCTCGATACCCTGAATGCCTGTGTCAGAAAAACAAGTTTTGTCCCTTTAGCAGGGGGGAATATCCCCAGGTAAATGGGCAACTGGTGTCTTACTGCCCTTATGGGGGTAGCCAGGATATTTCCCACCAGGAGGGCAATTACTGTATCAAAGACTGTTAGTGCCCCTGTGGACATCATGGCACCAGCAACTGCAAAACCAGATGTAAACTCTGCCACAATGGTAAATACTACAATGGACATGGCCTCCACCGGGACAAAAGTGGTTGTAATATATCCTGCAATAAAGTGCCTAAGCCATGTGAAGAATCCCGCCTTTACAAGAAATGCAATTCCTGTGTAAATGGGAATTATAATCAACATAATCCTTTTAATGCGAACAAGGTATTTCCTGCCCGTCTTTTTCAGGATATCCTTAACACTGGTTCTATCTTCAAATTCTTTAATATGGCTATCCCCGGGGGGTGGGAGCTTAAAGTGTGAATATGTAATTACCACCAGTGCACGGACAAGAGCTGCCACGAATGTAACAAGTAGATAGATAACCCCTGCACTCTTAACCAGTGGATATATGATAAAGAAAGTTGTTGGAAGATGGAGAAAATAGGATGGAAAGGTATTAAGGAGGACAGAGATGGTGAGCTCCCTATCATT
>JALVMZ010000243.1 GCA_027032655.1 Desulfobacteraceae bacterium | reverse complement strand
AAATCTGGAAAAAGAGAACAAAGCATTATCGGAGCTTGTTCAGAAGTATTTATACGAACTGGAAAAGCTGAAAGGACTACCGAAGCCGAAGGGATCTCTCATGAATTGGTTCAAAGGAATCTTCAAGCGGAATCACTGAAACCTTTCCTTCCGTATCGATCCTTCGTGGATCTTTTCTGATCTATCGGGTCAGATCCATCCTTAAATTTCCTCTGTAAAGCCTCTAATTGCCCGAAATTCGCATTTTTTTCCGAGGGGATATAGGGAGATACTTGAACCTCAAAAAAAATTCAAATATGAGGCTCTCAGAAGGTCATTTTTGGAAAGCATGATCAATAAAGAGATACCGACGCATTTCGTAAAGCTTGAGGCTTTACGAAACGAAAAGGAAAAGTATATGAAGGTATATCAGGAGAAAAAAATATCAGGATACGTGAGAAAATACTTGACAAGATAGCACGGCATATGATAATATATGGACAGAAAAGAATGGAAGGTGGTGGATAGCATGATGGAATTCCTTGAGTATCTGAAAACTGTGAAGAAGAGATCAGCGGGGACAATAAAGCAGTATTACTCCATCCTGAAGGAATTCCAGAGGTTCGAGCCGATCACAAGGAAAAGCTGGAAAAGATACTTGGAACATATATCTACCAACAAGCCGAAGACTCAAAAGAACAAGCTGAAAGTTGTGAAGGAATATTTGAACTGGAAGGCTGATAGAGGATTGATCAATGAATCGGAAAGATTCTGGAATGAGGCTGAACCACCAAGAGAACAGAATCTTCCGAAGGCTGTGGATATGGAAGAGATCCAGAAAATAATTGAATCCTGTGATGATCCTTACTACAAAGCACTTTTTAAACTACTCGCAAATACCGGAATGAGGATCTCCGAGGCTCTTAATCTCACGTTGAACGATATATCCATCAATGGAGTAGCAAAGATCAGGATAAGGGGAAAGGGGAACAAGGAAAGGATCCTGAATGTGAACAAAGAGATCATCGAGGAAGGCATAAAAGCAGGGCTTTTTACAAAGAGGGTATCTCCTCGTGCTGTCCAGATAGCACTGAAAAAATACGCAAGGAAAGCGGGAATAAACCACAAGATAACACCACATATTTTCAGGCATTCTTTCGCAGTTGCACTGATAGAAAAGGGTATTCCAATAAACAAGATTCAGGTTCTACTTGGTCATTCGAACATAGCCACAACTGGAATATATCTCCGAATTGCAAGTGATACAGTCCAGATTCCACAACTTATATAGATTCCTCGGCTCGTATAGAGGGGATCCTGTCAGGGATCTCCTCATTATCCTTGTTAAGGGGGTGAATGAAATGGCAGAACTTGAGGAATTTTACACGAGAAAAGAGCTTATGAAGATATTCAAAGTATCCGAATCAACGGTGATCCGCTGGGAAAAAAGAGGATTGATCAAAAAGTTCAAACTTCCGGGAAGTAAAAAAGTGTTGTATCGCAGATCAGACATAGAAAAGCTGATAGAAAAGGGGATCGAAAGCGGAGGATCTTAGGTGGTGAAAAGATGGCGAAGATGATGAGCATGGAAACACTCCTAAGAAGAGTTCAACATGAGATAAACATTATTCGCAAGCTGGATCCTAACACGATGGATCACGGGATCTTCAAGCTTTATCTCGAAAAGGCACGTGTTATGGGATATCTCGCAAGTGTCATAAGTCAGATTATCGAGAAACACGAGCTTGAAAAGAGACTTGAGCACTTGGAACAGCTGATTGAAGATCGGGAGATGGTGATATGAAGCGAAGACTGGCAAAGATAGAAAAGCAACTTTTCATGAATCGAAAAAGCCTTCCAGTCATTGTAATGAGACACCGAGACAAGGAAAAGAAGCAGTTTTATTACATTATCCTTGGAGGAAAGGGCTTTATTCCGGATCCTAACAGGGAAAACAAGCGTTTTTGGTCTCTGGAGCAGGTAGAAGAATATCTCGAAGAACAGGGAATAAAACGAGGTTATGAGTTTTTTCCGTTGGTTATCTATTTCACAACTCCAGAAGATCATATTGATAGCTGGTATTCCTTTTCGCTCTACGACGAAGAGGAGATAACGAGATTGATAAACGAGAATTTCGAGTATTGGAAGGACGAATACGACTGGGAAGAGATCGAGGAAATACGAGAGAAGATCAGGAGAAAATACAGGGAGATGGAAAAATGAAGCCAAATGGTCTGGTCTGGAGTCTGTCTGACAGACCAATTTATCGTTGGCAAACTCATGATATAATAGCCGGGAAAAAGCAAAATTGGTCAGGGAGGTGAAAGGAGAGTATGAAAAAGTAGATGAAGAAAAATAAAGCTCCTACCGTAAGGCAGGAGCTTAGAAAAACCCCTGATTTAGATTTAACTGGTAATAATTATTATATAATCTATCCACGCCAAAATCAAGATTTCACTACAGCACTTGAAAACTACATTCAGAAATACCACGAAGCACTAATACCAATAGCGAAAGGAACCAAAAAACCTTGCCACAAAGGAACGTGGAAAAGGATATTTGAACCTGATGAATTTTCCGACTGCAATATAGCAATCAAAGCAGGAGCGAAATTTGGCGACGGTTATATTCTCATTATCGACTTTGATGACAGCGATGAAGAAACCTTCAATAGATTCCTCGAACGACTATCAGAATATAACATCAACAAAAACACAACGATCGTAAAAACAGGCGGAAAACATCAAGGCTTTCACGTTTATTTTCTCACTTCAGAGCCTCTTCCGTTTACAAGGGTGACAATAAAATTCGCACACGCAGAAATCGAAATCCGGGCTCGTGATTGTTACGCTTTAATTCCACCAAGCAGAGTAAAAACCGAGTATCGAGTTATCCAACCTCAAGGATCCTATTTCGTTTTACCTGAGAACCTTCAATTTATCACTCCAGAACAAGTTTTCAGACTCCTCGATGATCATCCTTCACCTACAACTACACTTAAAGTTTTTTTCGAGAGAAGAGATAAAAAAAATAATATATCCCGGAGAGAATCTTTAAGTGTTGTTGTTTTAAAGAGAGAAGAGAATTTGAGAAAAAAGAGTTTTTCAGGAAAAAGTTCTGAAAAAAGAATTGTTTTGAGAGAAATAAAAGAGCTTTACAGGTTTGAAGTTGTAAAAAAGATTATCAGGCGACTTTGTGAGGAGATTCACAAGCAACCTTGTGATGTAAAGATACGGAAGAATTTATTGAGTCCGATTCGACCAGAAAAGCATCCGAGCTTTCAATTGGTTGTGGAGGAGAACGGAGAAGTTCAAGGGGTTGATTTCGGGATCTCACAGAAGGCGATGAGGATACAGGAAATTTATCATGCTTACAAGACCGGGGAAGTGCGGACGTTATCAAAAAGAAGCGAATTAGCTCGATGGACGTTAGAGATCGTGCGAGATTTCAACATTTGGACGGAAAAAGCGGTAAAATATGACGAAAAAGTCAGTAAATTTATGGAGCATGTGAAAGGCAAAGTGCCTGAGAGTTTTTATCGTGTTTTTGAGGTTATCCTACAAAAGATGGTTGAGCTGGCACGAGTTGAAAGTGAAGATATCCTGACAGCACGGAAACTTCAGGAACTAACAGGAGTTGACTATAAGATCACGAACAAGGCATTGAATATTTTGGCAACGTGCGGACTGCTCGAAAAGACGAAAGCAAAGGAACTGAGATCAGGAACGACAAGTTTATTAAAGCCTTGTGTTAATTTTGATCCGGGCGAAGCGATAAAGATTTTTGATAGGCTGAACGAATACCTGAAATCAAGGGGTGGTTTTTACAAGTTTTCGAGAAAAGCAGTTGTGCAAGTGGGCTTAACAGGCGTTTATAAAATTTTCAGGCGGGGTGGAAATGATGGTAAACGTGCGTTTGACGAAGAACTGGAGGATAACGATATCGACGGGGAAGTATTTTATAACACTCGATCCATGGGAGATCGACGGATTAATCTGGCAACTGCAAGATGTGAAAGCGATTTACAAAGAGCGTGCACCGGTGAAAGTGATAACGAGGGAGGTTATTAAAACGATTGAAAATTCGCTTGCCGAAAGCGAACGTGATGACTCGATCTCGGAAAGCGGAGGGATGAAGTTTAGGAAACCAGAAGACTGATCTTCTTCCATCGGTTTATTGAGTTCAGGAAACCAAAAACGAACCCCCAGCCAAGGCGACTGGGGGATTTTTTTATGGGGTGATAAATTTTGAGAATCATAATTATTCTACCACGCAGGGATCCAGCGGAGCCACCACAACATTTTGTATCTCGTTGGCCAATGGAACACAACATCTTGGTGCACACGAAACGAATGGAAAGATCCATGAAGAGCCAAAATCGAACCTAAGGGTAGGGGGGTATCCTTATAACACGCAAGAGAAGATAGCAGAGGAGCTTGAAATACCACGACCAACCATTACAAAAATCATTCAACGCTTTGTTCAAAACGGACAAATGTCCGAAATGAACAAAGATTTCTAACCATACCTATACAACATTTGGACTTTACCGAAACAAGACCACGAGACAGACCATTATGGAACATTTCCTTTGGTTTACATGATGAACCTGCTTTATTATCACCAACGTTTCGCCGAAAACGTGCAGTTGCACGATTTCGGCAAAGATTTCCAGCCGTATCGATCCTCCGTGGATCCTTACGTTAAGGGATCCTGATATATCAGGTGGAAATATCACAATGACAGATAGCACTGGAACAGGATATTTGGATCATTACTGACATGATGATGAGAGGTGTTATCATGCCGAATATAAGTGAGATATCGAGGCGTGTTAACCTTCCATACTCTACCACATGGAAGTATTTGAAACTCTTAAGAGAACGAGGTTTTATAACTATCACGAGAACCAATCGGAGATCCATGATAACAGAAAGAGATCTTGAAACCTTTCAGGAATTCCTTCGGCTTGTGAGAGAAGAAGGTCTATCCTTAGAGGTAGCACTTAACAGGATAGGAGAAGGAAGAACGGCAACTGAAGAACCTATAATCCGGTATCTTCAACGTTTAGAGAAAAAGATCGAAAATCTGGAAAAAGAGAACAAAGCATTATCGGAGCTTGTTCAGAAGTATTTATACGAACTGGAAAAGCTGAAAGGACTACCGAAGCCGAAGGGATCTCTCATGAATTGGTTCAAAGGAATCTTCAAG
>JALVMZ010000242.1 GCA_027032655.1 Desulfobacteraceae bacterium | reverse complement strand
TTTTTTTCCACTTCGCACAGATCTTTCATATTAAATTGAGTTTCCCGGTAAAATAATGGATATGAGGATAATATATATTGGTCAAGAACTGCTTTTCCTATATCATGAATAAGACCTGAAGTGTAAGCAACATCAGGAGATATGACTTTGGTATTACGGGCTATCTCTTCAGATAACATAGCAGTCTTTATTGCATGATAAAAAAGTCCTCCTTTACAAAGTGAATACCCCGATATAGAATCAAAATATGGTTTCAACGAAGCGCTAAGAATTATTTTTAAAAGGGCTTTCTCTCCTATTATGACCAGTGCCCTATCAATTGATTCCACCCTCTTTTTTAATCCCATAAATGATGAATTACATATCTTTAAGATGTTTGCACTCAAGACCTGATCATGTCTTATTTCATAAGCTATTTCCTTGAAATTATAATCTTCAGAGGATAGCATCCTGGATATCTTGAGTGCCACTTGTGGAACAGGATATATATCATGTATCTTTTGAGGTATTTTATCAGATGTAATTATAGTTCTTTTTATCTTCTTAGGCATAACTGGGTCATCAAACGGTGTAATGGTGGTATTCATGTTTTCAAGATCAAGCTCCATTTTCGTGCTGAAATATCCACCTGTCTCAGCATTAATCACCGGGATTCTTTCTTTTTTAAGTAATTCAAATACTATGTCTGTAGATCTACCCCCGATATTTAAATCCAGATCGAGTTCAGTTACTGGGCCAATAAGACCACCTCCACCAACACAGGCCTCAAGGCGGTCTCTTTTAGCCCCCTTTTTGCAGATTTCATTTATAAAAGAAGGGACCCCGGTTGATGCATAAGCAAATTTATCCCATTCAGCCTTTATTCCAGTTGGCTCAGGTAAGAGTATATGAATTAATCCTGAAATACCAGCCTCTAAATCCCTTAATGTTAATCCAACGCAGGTTCCAAGAAAAGCCGTGGCCTTTCCCTTTTTTCTTTTAGATATAATATAGTTTCCTGCTTCAACGTTTATATTTTGAACGATTATCATGATCCTCCCTGATTGAGTAGAATCGATATTCCATAAAAGATTTATGGACTACTATCAATAAAAATCGTCTCAAATTTATAGGCATCAGCTATTTAAAAGTTATTTTATATAGGAAAAGCCAGTTTGACAAATAGATATTCTTGTATTTAATAGTTCTTAAAATCATTAACCTTTCAAAAGATATGTGTTCTTCAGGAGTTTATATGTCTTTTCAGTTGGGTTTCACCTGACTTATCCTAAATGCAGCCCGGGGACTGTAGGCTCGGGGGCACAACAAACTTTTTACCCTATCCTGACTTTATATCAAATTTAAATAAAGGGGGAAACAGATGAGTAATGATTATAGAAAAATGTGGGAGGACCTTGGATTGGACCTTCCAGCCCATGATTCCTTGCTTGAGACCCTGGGAAAGGGTTACAAGGAGATTTATATGAACCAGAAAGGCAGACCTGAGGGAATGGAATATTTTGATTTTGTAATTAGAGAGGTTCATGGCCTGCGTATCAGGGAGTTACTGGATGAGAAGAGTGCTGGTAAAAAGGTAATAGGTGCATTTTGTGTATTTGTCCCTGAGGAGATTGTTAGGGCAACAGATGCCACATTGGTTGGACTTTGCACAGGAGCTGAGTTTGCAACTGAAGAGGTTGAAAAACTACTTCCCCGCAATACCTGTGCTCTTATTAAGTCAGCCTTTGGCTTCAAACTGGGAAAGGTCTGTCCATTTATAGAATCTGCAGACATGATCGTGGGAGAGAATACCTGTGATGGTAAAAAGAAGGCATATGAGATTCTAAAAGATATAGTATCAGATCTATATGTAATGGATATGCCCCAGATGAAATCCAATAAGGGCAGGGAGCTCTTGAGCAATGAATACTGGCGATTTAAAGAGGTAATGGAAAATTTAACAGGAGTGAATATTGATGCAAAAAGGCTAAAAAAAGGAATTCAAATAGTTAACAATAAAAGAAGAGCTATGCACAGACTCTATGCCTTAAGAAAGGCTGAGCCCGTCCCTATATCAGGACTTGATGCATTACTTATAAATCAGATCTGTTTCTATGATGACCCTGTTAGATTTTCAAATTCGGTCAACAGAATATGTGATGAAATAGAGAAGAGAATAGAAAAAAAGGATGGAGTATTTCATGAAGGCACCCCAAGGATTCTTATCTCTGGCTGCCCAATGGCCATTCCTAACTGGAAGCTTCCATGGATTATAGAGACTTCGGGCGCAGTTATTGTTGGAGAAGAGTCATGTGTTGGAGAGCGGGGCACAAGGAATCTCGTAGATGATACAGGGGTAACGGTGGAAGAACTTATGGATGCTATTGTAGAGCGTTATTTTCAGATTGACTGCGCAATATTTACTCCTAATACCGAGCGTCTCAATCACATAATAGATATGTATGAAACATATGATGCAGATGGAGTTATTCATTATTCTCTACAATTCTGTCAACCCTATCTCATTGAGTCTATGACCATTGAAAAGGCGCTCGAAGAGAAAAATATTCCCACACTCCGGATTGAGACCGATTATAGTATGGAAGACATAGGGCAGCTCAGGACAAGGATAGAGGCGTTTATAGAACAGATAAAATAAATAGGAATTGAAATAAAATGAGATTTGCAGGCATTGACATAGGTTCAAGAACAATCGAGATTGTTGTTTTGGAAAACGGTAGAATCATTGACAGCAGGCAGACGGATACAGGCTTTGACCCTATTTCTAATGCAAAAGGACTGCTAAATGGACTGAAATATGATTATATCATGGCAACAGGTTATGGAAGACATCTCTTTGAGCTATCATTTGAGGCGGAGACTGTTACAGAAATTAAGGCATTCGCAGTTGGTTCACGATTTTTATTCCCCGAAATAAGAACTATCCTGGATATAGGGGGGCAGGATGCAAAAGTTATAGCAGTTAATGAAATAGGTAGAATAATGAAATTTGAGATGAACGATCGTTGTGCAGCGGGGACAGGAAGATTTCTTGAGGTAATGGCTCATACCCTGGGCTTCAGGATAGACGAATTTGGTTATGAGGCCCTAAAGGCCGAAAAAGAACTCCGGATAAACAGTATGTGCACTGTGTTTGCAGAATCAGAAGTTACATCACTTCTTGCAAAAGGAGAAAACAGACGGAATATCGCTCTGGGACTTCATCACTCAGTAGTGCGTCGTGCCCTTAGCATGTTAAGGAGGGTCGGAATTAATAGTCCTTTACTCTTTGCAGGTGGTCTGGCTCGAAATCCCTGTATAATTAAACTCTTACAGATGTCAATAAATGAAGATCTTATTATTCCTGAAGAGCCTCAGATGGTTGGTGCAATTGGAGCTGCAATTATTTCATGTGAGAAGAATTTAAGAAAAAAATAAATACATGGAAGATATTGAGGATGTGCCAATTTTGATGGGATATCACAATGCACAAGCTCTAAAAAATATTATTGGAGGAAGTAGATGACACAATTGAAGAACATCTTTGCAACAAAATGGGGGATTATTTCTGTAAGAGCTTTTATAGGAATTTTTGCTCCCCTTCTTCAAAAATGGGTATATGTGTTGCCTGTATGGAAAGGGATATTGCAGGTGCACTTGGTCTTTACAGAGCAATAGCAGTCCAGTAATATGCGTCCTGAAATCATAGGGTTTGTGCTCGGTTCACTAATTGCGGCTTATATATTCAGAGAATTTCGGCTCAGGGCAGGATCAGCATCCATTGTGAGGCGTGTCCTTGATATATTTGCAATGATCGGGTCACTTGTCTTTTTGGGATGTCTCTGGAGAGAATTGCTTCATCTTTTAGAAAGCGTTGGAAACGCAATGCTGGGGACTTACAAGGCTAATATCCGGCATATGGATAGGCACACTTTTTATGAAAGGAGGATACAATCTGGGGCAGACGCAGAGAACTTATACTTCAGTGGAATGGATATTGCCTCCCATAATGATTGCATTTCTGATTTTAAGAAATGTTTTTCCTCAAATTGATGGAAAACCAAAAAAGTTTATTATTTTACAGCATTAAGGGACCTGGTGCCACGAATGCCCCTCTTTTGGTCTCACTTTTTATTGCAATGGCAGTAGGTTTTATTGCACAGCGGAGTCGTTTTTGCACTATGGGGGCATTTAGAGATCTGGTTCTGTTTCTGCAAAACCATCTATTAGTTGGAGTTTGTGCATTTGTAGTGGTTGCATTTATTACAAATCCGATTTTGAGTCAGTTTCATCCAGGGTTTTCGAATCAGCCAATTGCCCATAATATGCATATATGGAACTTCATGGGGACAGTCCTTGCTGGTCTTTGCTTTTGCACTTGCAGGAGGATGCCCTGGAAGACAGCTATTTCTTGCAGGTGAAGGTGATGCAGATGCGGGTATATTCGTGCTTGAAATGATAGTCGGGGCTGCTGTTTCACATAATTTTAGTCTTGTAGATATCCAAAGGGAGTGGAGTCAAATGGAATTGCAGGAGTATTAATTGGTTTGCTGGAATGCTTATTCATAGGTTTTACCATGAGGAAAAAGATTGCATAAGGGAGGTGTAAATATGGTATCAACTTTGGATAAGGGGACTTAGCTGTCCACAACCAGTTATCATGACTCTTGATGAATTTAAGAAAGCAGAGAAAGGGGAAATTGAGGTATTTGTAGATACAGACACTTCAAGGGAAAGTGTAAGTCGTGCAGTAGAAAGTGTGGGATGGCAGGTTAAGGAGATCAGAGAAGAGGAATATGGTTATAGAATACTGATAAACAAGGATTAAAGGATTTTTTATGTTTAGGTTTTTTACGAAGAGAAGGCAGGAGAATCTCCCAGATAGGAAGAACAGGGACAGAGGATATTGATTTTTGAAAATACCAGTGATGTGATTCTTGCAGAAGATATACTTAGGAAAAAAGCTTGGGAAATCAGAGTGATGGGATCTCCACCTGGGATAAGAAGCAGATGTGACCTTGTAATTGAATTCCCTCTTATTGATGAATTGAATATTTTAAGAACATTAAAGGAGGCTGATATTTACCCTCTCCAGGTGGTGCCTGTAAATAGTCCATTACTTGAGTTAGTAAGTCTTTTCAATGTATAGGAATTAGAGTATTATCTTATAGTTAAGGGGAAAAGGACCATGTGGTATCAAAAGAGAGTATCCACGGTATTATTGATAGTCCCGGAAAATAATTGACAGATTTTTTTAGTTTTGGTATAAGTTAGATATTCAGGTGCTATAGGCTTAATAGGGAACCCGGTGGGAATCCGGGACCGGCCCGCGGCTGTAAGCGGGGACGAAAGCTGCAATGATGCCACTATCCAGCACCAAACTTTAAGAAAGACTGATATATCCATCTAACGGATTATTTTAAAAAAGAACCTTAGGAATTTAATTCCAGGTTTTCAATAAGAGGTTGGTGCAGGATGGGAAGGCGCAGCAAGTAGGATGATCCGCAAGTCAGAAGACCTGCCTGGACATATATGGTGCAACCCTCGCGGATTAGGGTAAGCCAGCCGATTTGGTGGATAAAAACGGGAAATCCCCGGATCGATTTATTTCGATCCGGGATTTTTTTTGAATTAGTAGTATTAATGAGAGGGAAAAACATGGAGAAAAAAAGGATTCTTATTGTAACAGAAGCATTGGACAGGAAGAACTATCTTGAATATCACATGGCTAAGATGGGATTAAAATCTCTCTGGTATCCCAATCTCTTTTCAGCAATGATGTCAATTCAAAATGATCCTATGAGGATAGCTGTGGTAGATCTTATCTTACCTGTTGAACCAAAACTTCAATTTATATTTTATATCCTCAAAGAGCGTCCTGAACTTTTTATTATAGTTATTGGGAAAACTCAATACATTAAAAGCAATGATCTTCTTCCTGAAATCCATACTATTCTATTGGCACAGGATATTGAATCAGTGCCAGGTTTAATAAAAGGGCTTTTAATTAAAGAAAATAAAGGAGGTGGCACCATGTCTTCAGTCACAAAAAAGACTATAGATATTTGGTAAAGGCAAATATTAATAAAAGAACAGGAGGAAGAGCCGGCAAGCAAACATACCTCCTGTTCTAAGATAAACCAGAACGAGCAATCCAAACACGGAGGCCCGACTGGTAATTAATATTATACCATAAGGCCTCCTGAAATGAAAGGAGGTAAATTCATGAAAGCTAAGAAAATAATAGCTCTTGTATTTTTTATTATGTTTTTGATTCCAGTGATTGTTTTTGCCCAAAACAAAAAGGAAGAGATAACAGAGCTGGAAGAGATTGTGGTAACCGCTATCAATAAAACAAAGGTGCTGGATACACCTGCCAGCATCTCCATAATCACTTACAGGGAACTTGAACAGATGGGGGCTAAAAATCTCGTGGAAGCACTCCGGAAGATACCCGGTGTCTATGATACAAGCTCAAAAGATCCTGCCATAAGTATACGAGGAACAAGGAGTTCCATGGCAGGGGGGCCTGTGATACTCATTGACGGTATTCCACAGAAGATTGGGGATTACCGTTATAATGAATTAAGTTTCATTCCGGTATCACAAATTGAACGTATTGAGGTAATACGATCTGCTGGTATCACATATGGCCCTGGATCAGCAAGGGGGGTGATAAATGTAATCACAAAGAAGGGCATTAGTAAGAGGCCTTTTAATTTCGATATTACAGCTTCCTATGGCGCATGGAATACCGCCAATTCCTATTCCAACTTTTATGGAGGTATCAAAAAATGGGACTATTTGTTAAGTGGTGCATATTATAGAACAGATGGGTATGAAAATGAGGATCAGGAGCGTTCATCTCTATTGATGAAATTAGGCTACAATCTTTCAAATGAATCACGAATAGGCATTAGAGGAACTATTATCAATAGAGATTCAGAATCCGCATATGGGCTTGAGAAGAAACAATGGCAATTAGATAATTTTCGAAGAGAGCTCCATTTTCCAAGAAGTCAGAGCAACTCAACTCTCTGGTGGCACACAGAAAAAGAGCAGGATGATTCCAGTGTTGCACTGGAATTTTCCCATGATGGAGAGACTTTGAAGGTAAATTCATGTGTCTCCTGGACAGGATATAATGAGACCTTCAAGGATCTTCATTCCCTGTATGTGCGTCCTATTTCAGTCTATGAAGATGATAAAGAACAGAATACATATACATTTATGTTTAAATCCAGTTATAATATCAGTATGGGTAATCTGGATTATGTTATTTCTTTGGGACTTAACATGGAAGACTTAGATTTTCATCAGGATAGAAAATATCCTTATAATCCTGGTAGAAATCTATCAAGATATATCTTTGATATTGATGAAACACAATATGGATTTTTTTGCGATAATGATCTTCTTTTTGGAAGAAAGTGGGGATTGAAATTAGGGGGACGTGTTGATGAGGTCAAACTAAAATTCCAGGACAGGGTTCCAACAAGGGTTGAGCAGGCAAGAACCATGTGGAGCTTTGCCATAGCCCCTTCCTATCACTTTAGTGAGTCAGCAAATATTTATCTTCTCCTAAGTAGAAACTACTGGTTTCCTTCTCCCAGGTATTTTGCATGGGCAGCAGAGAGGGGAGGAAATCTAAATAAACCAGAAGAGCTAAAACCAGAAGAGTCTCATACCTACGAAGTTGGCTATAAACATATGATAACAAGCTCCCTAAATATAAATCTAACAGCATTTTTCATAGACTATAAAGATAAATTTTCAAGCTATTATGATACAACCGGAACATGGAGGGGAATGAAAAACATAGGTGAGGCAGAATATAAGGGAATAGAGCTGGAGGCAAATGGAAGGCCATCTCAATGGTTTGGCTACAGGTTAACTGGGACATGTCTAGATGCTGAATGGGTTAAGGGCAAGGCCCGTGTTTATGATCATCCATCCAACAGGAGAATCATGAGAGACCTTGATGGCAGGCAAATTCATCGCATACCAAAATATACATGGGTAATTGGAATGGATTTTTATCCTTTAAAGGGATTGAGGTTTAGCACAGATATTAACTACTATGGCTCATATTATGTGGATTATCTGAACCGCATAAAGTATAAGGCAAGAACCGCAGTAGATGCCAATATTTCATACTATCTAAAAGATTGGAGATTCTGGATACTCAGTAAGAATATCTTTAACAGAAAAATTGAAACAGCAATAAATCCCTCAGGCCGACTGACAGGTCCCAATGGAGAGCCTGATAACGCATATTATGTGCAGGATGGAAGATATATTGAAGCCGGGATAACTTATTATTTCTAATGTCAAAAATTAATGATAAGTATTGATGAGAAAATATGACATTGCTAAAAGAACTATGGTTAACAGGAGGGTGCTTGGCCTTTGCCTCATTTGGCATAAAGGTGGGGCTGGGTCTTGCACCAATCCTGTTTTCTAAAGAAGTTGAGTTTACCAAGAAATTCATAATTTTTTTTGGAACTTTTATACTTTATCTGGCACTATTTTGGGGACTATATTTTATAATTGTTCATTTTAAACTCTCAGATTACATTAACTATCTCTTTAATATGATGCGATACGCCATGTTGTTTCATCTTCTCTTGGCAATGGGTTTTCTTTTTTGGGGAGTCAGATTGCTCATCTTTTCTCAGCCTGTTAATAATTTAATCAGTCTTTCAGTTCCAGCTATTTCGCTTATAATTCCTTGTCCTGTGTGTGTCATAGTTATCTTTCTCAATCTATCAATGTCATTATCTCTTTTGAGTCATGTCCCTTTGGTGGTTATGCTTGGCTCCTTCTTGCTTTTTTGGAGTATCGTGGTTTTTATCCTAAGCATCACATGCTTACTCAAAGATAAGTTCTCTCTGAGGGGGCAATTCCTGGGAACAGTAATGTGTCTTGTTGTGGTATACTTTCTGCTTACAATCATCATAGCTCCCATTTGTCACCAGATAAAGACTGTATATGCTATGGCTTGCAGTAATAATGTGTCCAGCAACTTACAGTTTAGAGATATCGGAGTTTTTGCAGGCTCTGTTGTTTTCCTTGTGATGTTAGGATTCATAAGATCATATTTTTCAATGGGAGAGAGGAAATGAATATCTTTCCTTTGTTTCAGACAGTTCTTTATGTGATATCTTCAGCTCTTCTTTACCCGGTAGTTGTGCTATTGATAGGTCTATGTATATGGATCGTGATATACACTGGAGGATTTATAGGAGAATGGATTAGGCGAAGACAGAAAGACTTAAAGGGTCCTCTATTTGAATCCATGGAACTGATATCTACTAAAGAATCCATTCCGCCAGAATTGGCTTCAAGCCTTTCTCCTGCAGTAATATCCTTTATAAAAGATATTGAAGAGACTTTAAATCATGGAGCATTATTTTGGGAAGAAAGAATAGAAGAATTGATCCAGAGAAAAGAGCAGTCTTTACTTAAAGAAGTTGAGAAAATAAATATGATTGTTCGTATTGGGCCGAGCCTCGGGTTAATGGGAACATTGATACCTATGGGTAATGGACTTGCAGGACTTACCCAGGGAAATATAGCACAGCTTTCTTCCAATCTCATATTGGCCTTTACAACTACAGTTGTGGGAATTGCACTTGGAATCAGTGCATACTTTTTTTCAGCTGTAAAGGGTAGATGGATGACACAGGACATGCTCTGCATTGAATTAATAGCAGAGATGTTGACAAAGATTAGGTTTTCAAATGGAGAAATCCAAAGTGAAATATCTACGAAAAAGACGATTGAACAGGCTTTTAAATAGTAAAGAACATGAGCCATTGCAAGGTGTGGCGAATCTTTTTGATATAGCCCTTGTATTTATTGTTGCTCTGTTTCTCTCGCTCATGGCCACATACCAGATACTGGATTTTTTTAATCCTGAAAGTGAAATTACGATTATGAAAAAGGCTGAAGGGCAATGGAAAATCATAACAAAAAAAGGAAGAGAAATTAAGGTAACGAAAATTACTGATAAGAAGATTGGCGGAGAAGAGGGTATAAAGCTTGGCACAGCTTATCGGTTGAAAGATGGCCGAATAGTATATATTCCAGAAGAGGAGGATACCCATGAAGACAAATAGAATGCTGTTTATTGTTGTCTTCCTCTGGTTTTTCCCTCTAACTACCATGGCCAGCCAGAATAGCAGTAAAAGTATCATTTTGTTTGTGCAGGGAGGAGATAGCCTTATTGTGCAAAAGGCACTGGAGGATGTGGAAAAACTGAAAGGACTTTCCAGGCAATGGCGATTTGCTTTTTATACTGAAAGGGATATAGGAACAAGGGATATAAGAGATGAGGTAAGGAAGGCCGATATTGTTTTGGCAGACTTTATGAATCGGGAATTTGATCTCTTTCTATCTGGAATCCTTGGAAAGGATACCAAGGTTTACAGTCTTCGCTGTGGATATCTGGCTGAGAGACTTAAGAAAAAAGGAATATCACCTGATTTAAGCACAGAGCAATACTATCAACCTTCAACCCGAGAGAATATAAAAAACCTTATCCTTATGGTTTTATCCAGAGCAGGAGAGAATACTACCTATGATCCACCCTTTGTTTTGCCGCCATCTGGTATATTTCATCCTGAAGCTCCTCAAATATTTTTATCATTTGAAGATTTTATGAAATGGTACAGGACTATGGGGTTGTATAATGAAAAGGGATTCTGGGTTGGGATACACACTTTTTCAACATCAGTGGTCAGGTCAAAGGGTAAGATAGAGGCTTGCCTTATTCATTCTCTTGAAAAGGAAGGAATAAATGTTTTGCCAGTGTTTGGACGGCCACCTTATCACATCTTATTGGAGCAATTCTTCCTTGATAGAAAAGGAACATCTCGTGTAGATGCAATAGTGAGTTTTTCATCCAGATTCATGAGCGGATTTCCTGAAAAGACCCTTCACATCCTCCGCAAAATAAACGTGCCTGTATTTATCCCCCTCCAGGCCCACGCAATCACAATCAGCCAATGGAAAAAAAGTCCAAAAGGGATATCCTCTATACGGGTATCATGGCAGGTGTGCACACCTGAGCAGAATGGAGCCATAGAGCCTAACATGGTGGGTGGAAAGACCTCTGTGAAAACAATAGATGGTGGAACTGTATATGATACAGTCCCTATGGAAAATGAAATAGGATTTCTGGTGAAAAGAATCAAGGCGTGGCATAATTTAAAATTAAAGCCCAATAAGGAAAAGAAGATAGCAATACTCTACTGGAATCATCCCCCAGGCAAGCAAAATATTGGTGCATCATATATGAACTGTTTTGGATCAATCTCAGTAATCTTAAAAGCCTTAAAGGCCAGAGGATATAGGATAGATCGAACCCCAAGCCAGCAAGAAGTAAAAGAGATGATTCTCCGCTCCGGTCGTAATATAGGATCATGGGCCCCGGGAGAGCTTGAGAGACTTCTCACATATAATCAGGCAATAAGGATTCCTATCTCTGTCTATAAAAAGTGGTTCAATGAGTTAGATGATGAGTTTAAAAAAATGGTTGAGAGGCAATGGGGAAGGCCTGAAGATTCAAAGATTATGACAATTAATAAAGAGATTATTATCCCTGCTATCTGGCTTGGAAATATTATACTTGCCCCTCAGCCGAACAGAGGATTCTGTGAAGACCCGGTAAAGCTTTACCATGACCCCAAAGTATACCCTCATCACCAGTATATAGCCTTTTATCTATGGTTGAAAAAGAGATTCCATGCAGATGCCATAATAAGTTTGGGAAAACACGGGACACATGAATGGCTTCCTGGCAAACAGATAGGACTTTCTCTTTCATGCTCTCCTGAAGTGCTTATCCAGGATATTCCAAACATTTATCCATATATTGTAGACAACATCGGAGAGGGAATACAGGCAAAGAGGAGAGGCAGGGGGGTGATCATTGATCATCTGACCCCCTCCTTCAGAAAAGGAGGGCTTTACGAGGAATACAGAAAACTTTCAGATCTTATAGATCAGTATCACAATGCAAAGGCAAAGAATGAATCTCTTGCTATGAAAAAGATTGGAACAATTAAGAAGTTAATAAAAAAACTTGGAATTCAACAGGATATTGGATTAACTGAAATAGATGATCAGGCAATTGAAAAGATAGAACACTATTTATTGGAATTGAGGGAAAAACTCATCCCCTATGGCCTCCATACCTTTGGTCTCTCTCCTGTGGGGGAATCACTAAAATATCTAAGAGATGCCATCATATCTATGAGCCCTGAGATTAATCAAGAAGAGATATTACAGAAGATTAAAGAATCTGGTGATATTGAACTCAAATCCCTTTTGGAGGCACTGGAAGGAGGCTATATTCTACCTGGAGAAGGCAATGATCCTGTGAGGAATCCAGAGGCCTTACCCACTGGAAGGAATTTTTACGGCTTCAGTGTGGATAAGGTTCCTTCAAAAGAGGCTTATGCCATGGGAAAACAGATTGCTGATCAGATGATTAAGGATTTTATCAAAAAACACGGGAAATACCCTGAGAAGATAGGTATTATACTATGGAGCACTGAACTCCAGAGAAACGAGGGAGCCACTGTGGGAGCCATACTCAATCTTTTAGGGATTGTGCCAGTATGGGACAGAAAAGAAAAGGTGGTGGATATCAGACCAATTCCAGGTTCAATTCTGAAACGTCCCAGGATAGATGTCCTGGTTCAGACCTCTGGACTCTTCCGTGACAGCTATGCACAGATAATACGGATGATTGATAAGGCTGTTCGTATGGCTGCTTCGTTAAGGGATATAGAGAATTTTGTTTCTATCAATAGCAAGAAGGTGGAGGCCACCCTTATTGAAAAGGGCTGCAGCAAGGAAAAGGCACGCATCTTGAGCCAGGCCAGGGTGTTTGGACCCATGCCAGGGGCATATGTCCATGCTATTCAATCCATGATTCCAAATAGCGGAGTATGGGACACAGACCAGGAGATAGCAGATCTGTTCATACATCACTATTCTTTTGCCTATGGAGAGGATTTGTGGGGTAAGCACCTTGAGAATCTCTATAAGGATAATCTTAGAGATGTCCAGATTACTATGCATACAAGATCTTCCAATCTTTACTATATGCTGGATAACGATGACATGTATGCCTTCCTGGGGGGGCTGTCCCTTGCTGTTAAAACTCAGGCAGGCCAATACCCGGATGTAAGGGTAGCAAATCTTCAAAATGGAAAAGATGTGATCCTTGAGGATCTGTCAAAGTCAATAGGCAAGTCCCTCAGGACACGATACCTGAATCCAAGATGGATAGAGAGGATGAAAAAAGAAGGATATGCCGGTGCCAGGCTGATGGATAAATTTGTTGAATATCTCTGGGGTTTTCAGGTTACTACCCCTTTTGCTGTGGACAATGCCCATTGGCATCAGATTTACGAGGTGTATATAAAAGATAAATACAAGCTTGGGTTAAAAGATTTCTTTAAAAAGAATAATCCATGGGCAGAGCAATCCATTTCAGCCCGAATGCTCGAAGTAATCAGAAAAGGTTATTGGAAGGCACCTGAAGAGATCAAGAAAGATCTGGTAAAAACCTATGTTCGGGATGTTATCCAAAAGGGTCTGGCCTGCTGTGAACATACTTGCAATAATCCGATGCTCCAGCAATTTGTTGTTAACATTATATCACTTTATGGATTGCTTCCCCATGAACAGATGGAGCAATTCAAGATGGTGCTTTCCCAGGCTACAGGGAAAACACTGGAGGAGAGTGAAAGAAAAAATAGACAGATCAGGGGATCTCTTGCAAGAATCATCAAAGAGATCAAGAAGGAGGAAGAAAACATCGCCAAAACAAAGAGTAAAAAATTAAAAGGGTTTGAGATGGTGGAAGAAAAGGCCGAAGATATAAAAATAACATCATCGGGGTCATCATGGTTGGTGGTAGTGATTGTTGTGGGATTTTTGGCACTAATATGTTTCGGGTGGGTGAGGTCAGGGAGATGGTAAAGGACATTCCAGTAGTGATTGTTGCATTTGGAACCACAACTAGTGCATTTGAAACTTACAGATTTATGGATTATATTTTCAGGGAAAGGTTCAAGGACAATAAAATCATCTGGGCATATTCATCAAGAATTATTAGAGATAGTATGAAAGTAAAAAAAGGTATGGAGTTAAAGGGACCTGCTCAGATACTGAATGAGCTCAGGTTGGAAGGCTATGAATGGGCAGTAGTGCAGTCACTCCACATTTTATGGGGACATGAATTCTTTCGGATGGTTCAGGAGATACAATCTGCTAATATAAGGACATCAGTGGGATTTCCGTTGCTTACAGAACCATATGATTATCAGGAAGTGGCGGAGCTCTTTGCAAATGAATTCTATTTACAGGAAAGACAGGCATATGTCCTTATTGGGCATGGAACCGATCATCCTGCCTGGACAAGCTATATTGCACTACAGCATTTCCTGAGAAAGCGCATAGGCCAGAATATATATGTGGGTGTGTTGGAAGGGACGCCTTCAGAGGAAAAAATATTTAAGAAGATATTCAAATCAGAGATCAAGAAAGTTACCCTGGTTCCATTCATGCTTGTGACTGGAACCCATTTTTATAAAGATATCTTAGAGAAAGAGGCCTCATGGAGGCGACTCCTGATGGAGAGGGGTATATCAATATCTGTTGATAGAAGAGGGCTTGGGGAGAGAAAAGAGATTGTAAAGATATTTATCAGGCATATTAAAGAGGCAATGAATATGATTCCACATTTATAAATGTGGTCTTTCACAGTTTTCCGAGGGTCCTACAAGATATAGTGGTATCAACCATTGGCACGGATTGTGGTGGAACTCGGACAAACAGGCCAAGCACATCAGAATAAAAAAGTCATTCAGTGAAAGTTCCATATTCCGACGAAACATTAATTCTTCTGACCTCATATCCTTTGCTAATACCATTTTTCCTGCTATACCTTTTCTCTCTAATAACAGAGGTCCCGGATGGTTTTTCAAGTATTTTTTAACCCCCATACAAAATTCGG
>JALVMZ010000241.1 GCA_027032655.1 Desulfobacteraceae bacterium | reverse complement strand
GTTTATGTCTCAATCCCCTCAAATCGGGGCCTTTGTTCTGACAGCAATTGCAGAGGCCAAGGCCAGGGCGCTCCAAGGAGGTCTCAATCCCCTCAAATCGGGGCCTTTGTTCTGACAGTAATTATAAATTTTACAGATTTTTCAGATAGTTTCAACCCCATTTCCGCAGGCACCCCTATTTTTTTATGTCCCGTTGGATTTTTAGACACTCAAAATAACCCTGAAAATCACAATAACATGCTGATATTGTTAAAAAATTAGATTTTCGCAGGCTGTTTTGATAATAGACAGATAACCAGTTGATATTATTTGCATTTTTATTTTTTGCTTAAAATTAGCCTATAGCCTGCGGAGTAAATTCTTTATCAAACTATGTGAAATTTCCCCTGATCAGGAGGTTCACCTATTCCGCTTATCTCAACATTTTTCAGGCATCCTTTACAGATTAGGTAGTATCTGACAGTGTCCACATGGTTATCAATCAGGTCTTCAATCCGATTTTTCATTTTGAGGAATCTTTCTTCTGAAAGATTGGAACATTCAAATACCGATTTTTGAACTCTTACACCATATGCCTTGAGGCATTTAGCAACACGCTCCCTTATCCTGTCGTCCACTATGTCAAAACATACCAGATAAAACATCTATTTTTCCCATGAAAATGTGGAATAAGAGTTCTCTGGTTCCATGAGATACTTTGAAAAGCCCCTTACCTGGGAAAGTATAATCAATCTGTAAGTGGTTTTTTTACCTTTATATGTGATAGGGCGAGTCATCATCTGTTCATATGTCTCAATCAATGCTCTACTTATCGCGGGTTTCATCTCTACGGGTCTTTTCTCCTTCATCTCCTCTTCATCAATAAAATTGGAAGGGGAGTTACTTCTATAGACAAAGTCATCTGGTGAGATGGACTTCTGATTTATAAGGGATAGAATGAGTCTATCTCCAAGGAAGGCGCGATACTCTTCCACAAGGTCACAGGCAAGAGATGGTCTCCCATAGGATACCTTATGCAATGCACCAAGGTATGGATCAAGTCCACATGCATTTATGGCAGATAGGACTTCATTGGTTAGTATGGTATATATAAACGATAAGAGGGCATTCACAGGGTCAAGTGGTGGTCTTTTGTTTCTTTCTTTAAAATTAAAAAGGGGATTACGGATTAGAAGAGGGAAGTATTCAAAGTAAATCCTGCTTGCATTCCCTTCCATTCCCCTTAAATGTTCCATTGTGGGAATGGTTTTCAGTGCATCGCCCATTGCTTTTAATTTTACTGCTCCTTCTCTTAATTCTTTGTTTTCGTATTGTCTTGCCCTCACTGTTAAGAATCGGGACATATTATTAATTTTACCCTTAACTATTAGTTTTGCAGTTTTGAAAGAGAAGTCACCATCAGATAGCCTCAAATATTGGGCTCTTCGGAGTTCAACATGTCTATGTTCATCTGTTTCTATCCTTGCCATAAACCTGCCGTTTGGTGTCATAAATACCGTTTCAATCCTGTTTTTAATCAGAAAGTCCAGCACTCCACTGCTAATGGCTATGTGACCGATCAATGTCAGTCTTTTCAGATCCGCTGCAGGTATGAACTGGATTACTCTGCCTTCTTTAACCACCTTAAGGGAGTGTCCCTCTTTTTTGATATATGCACCTTTTTCAAGAATATATACACTTTCCATTACTTAAGGAATGCCTCTGTTTTTATTATTGCAAGTTTTAGATTCTCAAGTGCTGATTCAAGATTTGTGATTTTCTCAGAATTTATACTTAACTCCTCTTTCCATTCCTTTAAGTGGAGCAGGGGATGTGGATATTCTGATATCCTATTAAATGGACAGAAATCGCCACCATATTTCATGAGGGAATGAATTCGTTTACAGCCGAGAGGTTTCCCCCTCAATCTGCTGAGCTTGTAGTCCACAAGATGTGGATTATATTCAGGCTGATTTGAAAGAAGATAATGGATAAGCCTTTTTGATGCAGGAAGAAAGCCTATGGTCTGAATGAGTATCTTTTCTTCTATTGAAGATATGGGATGCCTGTTTATGCAGGAGGAGATTATCTGCCCAATAGGAGGACAGGTAGCCTCAAGGGTTACAAGTTCCGGGTATTCCCCTGAGATGTTTTTCATCCTTGGGTGAATAATGATTCTATTTGAGTCCTTTGAGCAATCATGGATACGGATATCTTCCTTCCCTGTCATTTTGATTTTGCGGAGAAAGGCAAGCTGGGAGTCCAGATCTCTTCTTGGGCAATCCATAAAAAAGGAGCGTTTCCCTGTAAGCCTGTGAATACCAAGGGGAAGTTTTACCAGATTCCCGAAACCCTTACCTGATAAATTATCCTGTTTTGGAAATGACTCAAGCCTGAAGACTTGAAGGTCCTTGTTTAATATCCGTGCTATGGGATTGAGGGCCTGTCTTATTAAGGTTGCATTTACAGGTTCTTCCAGAAAGAACCAGAAGTGATATCCCTTTGCTCCACTGAATTCTGCCACTGGATTAAATCCTGCATCCTTTGATAGTTCATTGATCCTCTTAAAGAGGTATAATCTCTCACGCTTAATTAATGTCTTTTCATCCTTGGAGATTTTTGTTTTTCTAAATTCAGGGATTATGTCGGCATCAATCACAGCTACTTTAACAGTGGAGTCTTTCCGAAGAAGATACAGACCAAATGTCTTTTTCCCTGAAAGGTGCTCTTCCACATCTTCTGGTGTCATAGGGCGTCTTACAGGCACATACCCCTGTGTATTTTCTTCCCTGTTTGCCCACTGTCTTGCAAAGCAGTCCTCCCTACCTGAGAAGAGCTCAAGAAATCTCCTGATGGATTCCTCTCTGTTTCTCAATCTTTGAAATGGGTCGGGAGGGATATCATTTTCGCCTATAGAATCGGGAATTTTTTGTCTTGCTAATGCAAGTAACATATCTGACCTATCAGGGGACAGATATCTCCTTGATAAGGCAATCAGTTGAGCAAGCCTCTTCTTTTCTCCCAGAATTGAGAGGAGTTGGACATGTTCCTCCCATGCATTAATCAGGGTTGGCTCTTTCTTATTAATATGAGTGAATATCCTGAGTGCCAGTTCCACTTCTCCTGCAATCTGTGCTATTCTTGCCCATTTGATTTGAAGTGATGTTGACAAATTCTTCCATATGTTCTCCTTAAGTAAGATTCTTTTCCATCTATCGGTCTGTTCACCTTTTATAAACTTCTCTTCCAGCAATCTGATGACAAGTGAAAAATCAATGGGTTTATCTCTTTTTACTGCAGGATTTTTGCTCTCTGTCATCATCGCGCCTCCTTATTGAATGTATCTTTTAGTCTTTTTTCAAGAAGTGGTAGTCTCTTATAGTATGGGTTTAAGACTCTAAGTTCATTTAAAAGAGATAGGGCCTTTTCCTTTTCATTTAAGCGGAAGGAATTCAGCGCCTCCCAGTAAAGGGCATCATCAAGCACTCCACCCCATGTTTGATAAAAGAATTGTTCTGCCTGTTTTGCATATTCCATGCTTTTTAAAAAGTTTCCTGATAGGTATTCTATTCGGGATAGCCTTATCAGGCCCTTATGTTTTGAACGGTTATCCCGATTTATTGATTTAAGTAAGACCTTTCTCGCAGCCTTCAATGCCCTGAGGGCACACAATATGTCTGCTTCGGTCCAACTATAATATGGTCTTCTTTTTTCTTCGGGAACAGTAGAGATGACTTCAAATGCCTTATTGTAATTTCCCATGGCAAGATGTGTCCGTGCCAGTAGTTCATATACAAAATCCACATTATCACCCTTTTTTAACTCAAGTCCTGCATTTAGTGCTTTAATCGTATTTTCATAATCTCTCAAAGCATAATAGATCTTTCCAAGGGTAAAAAATTTATAAAGAGGGCGAATATAATTGCTGGTTTTATCCTTTTCAATACACTTATTAATATACCCTAAAGCATCCTGTGAGTTTCCTGTTTTATTTAGAGATACTGCTATCTGATAGAGCGATTTGATGTAATTTTTCTTTTCCTGATGTCTTTTTTCTTTCTTGGATTTTTCAAGGGATTCCCAGTTTTGAATTGCCTTTTTAAAAAGTGGTATGGCCTTTTTTGCTTTTCCTTCAATTTTTTTGTAAAGCATGCCATGTCTGTAAAAATTGGTAACACCATCCGGCCTTAGCTCCTGGGCCTTTTCAAAGTGTTTATGTGCCAGTTCAATATACCTTGCCCTGTTATGACCTCTCAGGAATATTCTCCTTCTCTCACCTGCATAAAGTGCATTGTATGCAGTATAAGCAAGGGAACTATGGTAATGAAAATTAGTAGGTGAATTATTAACACATATGGTAAGTTCTTTTAAGGCTTCTTCGAATCTGTTTAACTGCCCCAGGGCAAATGCAGATTTTGACCTTAGTTCCAGGTCTAAACCCTCATGAATCAATTCAGGATGCTTTTCTTCTACAGGATAGATTAATGCAAGTATGTCCTGCCATCTGTTTTCACGAAATAACTCATCTAAATCAGAAAGTATATTCTTTAATCTTATCTCTTTTTCATTCAAATCTTCAGGCAGGATATCTTTTAAAGAGAAGAATTCATCTTCGTATAGTTCTTCTTCAGGAACCAAATAATTTTCATTTTGTTTTTTGTTTGTTAGTTTCTGGGTGTTCATGAATTTTCTCCTTTTTTCTTTCTATTTAATATATATGGATTTAGGGGTGAAATTTTCAAAAAATTTTGATCATAGAATTTTTATAATTCAGTGCATTTTTAAAGGGGCTTTATGAGACAGGATGCGTTGTTAAGTATTATTATAGTGAAGATATCCAGCAGATGCCACAGCCCATTATCAATCCGGGATTATTTGACCTTTAAAATTATAATATAACATTTACAATCATCACATTTTTATGTAATATTTTTCATAAGAGGGAGTTATGAAATGGGCATGAGCAACATTGAATTCAGTAAAGAGGATATAAAAAGGCTTATATATGAGGAACTTCCTGAGATAATAAGGGAGCATCCGGAGGTAAGGTCAGAGCTATTGAATCTGCTTTCAGGTCAGTATGCTCCAAAAGAGCAGACAGAGGATAGATTTGAGAAGCTTCTCAGGGAGCTTCAGGCAGACAGGGAGAAGAGTGAAAGGCGTTTTGAGCAATATGAAAAGCGCTTTGAGAGATATGATAAGCGTTTTGAGCAATATGAAAAA
>JALVMZ010000240.1 GCA_027032655.1 Desulfobacteraceae bacterium | reverse complement strand
GGGCAGCCAAGTATATCGGAATGTTCCTCCAGGGGATGGAGCTTCCCACTGAGATTAAAGATGAAAAGCCAATGGGTGAAAACTGGACTGATATACCCGAAAATGAGACTGAAAAACCAAGATTAAAGGTTCCAAGACTCCCTGTGGATAAAAGATTAAAGGGCTTTGAGGAGATAAAATTACCAGTATCTGAAGAGGATGCAAAAAGAGAGGCAGAAAGGTGTCTGAATTGTGGTGGGTGTTGTGAGTGCTTTCAATGTGTTTCAGCGTGCAAGGCACAGGCAGTAACCCTGGAAACCCATTCAGAGAAAGAAAAGACCATAAGACTCAATGTTGGTTCTGTAATACTCGCAACTGGATTCACACCCTTTGATCCCAAAAAATATGATACATATGGATACGCCAGATATCCCAATGTGGTAACAAGCATGGAATTTGAGCGCATACTCAGTGCAACCGGCCCATGGCAGGGGCATCTGATTCGTCCATCTGATGAAAAGGAACCATCAAGCATAGCATGGCTTCAGTGTGTGGGTTCAAGGGATATTAACAGGTGCGATAATCCATATTGCTCCTCTGTGTGCTGTATGTATGCGACAAAAGAGGCAATTATAGCCAAGGAGCACATATCAGGAGAGCTGGATACAGCTATCTTTTATATGGATATGAGGACATATGGAAAGGATTTTGAAAAATATTACAATCGCGCAAAAAATGAACTTGGTGTAAGATATATAAGGTCAAGGATCCACTCCATTGAAGAAGACCCGAAAACTCATGACCTGATTCTACAGTATGCAGATGAAAAGGGGGAGATACACAGAGAAAGATTCAGTATGGTCGTCCTTTCAGTGGGGCTTGAGACACCTGATAAAATGATCCAGATGGCCAACAGACTTGGTATTGAACTTGATGAGAACAACTTTGTTTCAACAAATACATTCTCTCCTGTTACAACTTCCAAACAGGGTATTTTTGTATGTGGAGCACTACAGGAACCCAAAGACATCCCCTACTCTGTAATGGAGGCAAGTGCATCTGCATGTGAAGCAAAATCATATCTGAGTGATGTCAGGGGAACAATGATAAAAGAGAGGCTCTATCCAGAAGAAAGGGATGTATCCTCTGAACCCCCCAGAATAGGTGTATTTGTGTGTAACTGTGGAATCAATATTGGTGGCATACTCAATGTGCCAGAACTGGTAGAATATGCAAAGACTCTCCCGGGTGTGGAATATGTAGAAGACAATCTATTTACATGTTCCCAGGACACTCAGGACAAGATGAAAGAGATTATTAAGGAAAAAGGTCTGAATCGTATAGTTGTTGCGGCATGCACACCAAGGACACATGAAGCACTCTTTCAGGAGACCCTGAAAGATATTGGGCTAAATAAATATCTCTTTGAAATGGCAAATATACGGAATCAGTGTTCATGGGTGCACAGTGGAGAGCCAGAAGAGGCCACAGAAAAGGCAAAGGACCTCATCAGGATGGCAGTTGCAAGGGCGCAGTTGATAAGGCCCCTGCCCCAGCCAAAAATAAAGATAAACAGCTCTGCCCTGGTTATTGGTGGAGGGATTGCGGGCATGAGTTCTGCACTGGGCATTGCAGATCAGGGCTACAGGGTTCACCTCATTGAAAAATCAGATCATCTTGGTGGGAATGCACTTAATCTTAACACAACATGGAAAGGGGAATCAGTATCAGAAAAGCTCAGGGAATTGATTCAAAGAGTGGAATCTCATGAATTAATCGATGTCTATAAGAATGCCTCCATAGCTTCCTCAGGAGGATTCATAGGAAACTTTGAAACCACCATTAACCAGAACGGTAAAGAGTTGACCCTGAATCATGGTGTGACCGTTATTGCAGTTGGCGCGAAGGAGGCTAAACCCAATGAATATCTTTACGGTAAAGACGAAAGGGTGGTAACACACCTTGAGCTTGATAGAATAATGAGGGAATCGGGTGACAGATTGAAAGGTATAAATTCAATAGTATTCATCCAGTGTGTGGGATCCCGTGAACCAGAGAGACCCTACTGCTCAAAGGTTTGCTGCACACACACAATGAAGTCTGCAATTGCCCTAAAAGAGATAAACCCTGATATGGACATATATGTGATTTATAGGGATATAAGGACCTATGGTGAAAGGGAGAATCTATATAGAGAAGCAAGGAAAAGGGGTGTAATATTTATAAAATACAGTATTGATGAAAAACCAACTGTCTCCAGTGAAGATGGCAGTCTATCTGTGAGCCTGATGGATCCAATTCTTGATAAAAGAATAACCATTAAACCTGATATGCTTGTCCTTGCAACAGGAATAGTTCCTTATGATAATTCAGAGCTATCTCAGATATTTAAGCTCTCCCTCAATGAAGATGGTTATTTCATGGAGGCACATGCAAAACTAAGACCTGTGGAGTTTGCAACTGATGGTATATTTGTGGCTGGAATGGCACACTACCCTAAACCAATCGAGGAGAGCATAGCACAGGGAAAAGCTGCAGCATCAAGGGCATCGGTGATCCTGTCCAAAGAGGAACTGCAGGTGGAGGGTGTTGTATCACATGTTAATGAGATGCTCTGTAGAGGCTGTGGTGAATGTGAAAAGGCATGTCCATATAGTGCTATTAGTGTAATTGAAAGAGATGATGGTAAAAAGGTGGCAAATGTTAAGGAAGCACTGTGTAAAGGGTGTGGATCCTGTGCAGTTGCTTGCCCAACTGGTGCTGCATCAATCTATCACTTTGATGATAGCGCAGTCTTCACAATGCTTGAGGCAGCATTAAAAAACTGACCTTAGGAGACAAAACATATGACAGAACAATTCAATCCAAGGATAATAGCATTTGCATGTAACTGGTGCGCATATTCTGCTGCAGATCTTGCAGGAGTGAGCAGAATGCAGTATCCGCCAAATGTGAGAATTATCCGCCTCATGTGTTCAGGGCGACTGAATCCAGGCTTTGTCCTCAAATCCCTTGAACTGGGGGCTGATGGTGTGCTTGTGGCCGGGTGACATCCCGGTGATTGCCATTACCTGGATGGTAATCTAAAGGCGGAGAGGATATTCAATATGTTAAAAGCACTGATTCACCTCCTGGGGATAGAACCTGAAAGAATCAGGCTTGAATGGGTATCTTCAGCAGAGGGTGCGAGGTTTGCCAATATAATCCGTGAGTTCACAGAAACCATAAGGTCCTTAGGGCCTTCAAAGATAAAGGCAGCCGCATAATCTTTACAAAGGAGTAATAATGGTGGAAAGTGATATCCTTGTTATAGGTGGAGGAATTGCAGGCATCCAGGCATCCCTTGATCTTGCAGAGATGGGATTCAATGTGGCATTGGTGGAAAGTCTGCCCAGTATAGGCGGTAAAATGGCTCAGCTGGACAAGACTTTTCCAACAAATGACTGCGCCATCTGAATACTTTCGCCTAAGATGCTGGATGTCGGTCGGCATCCCAACATAGAGCTAATGGCATACAGTGAAGTGGAAAAACTGGAGGGCACAGCAGGTAATTTTCGTGTTCAGATAAGAAAGAAGGCAAGATATGTAAATGAGGATAAATGCACGGGTTGTGGAGCATGCACAGAGAAATGTCCAACGGTAGTGCCAGATGCCTTTAACATGGGATTGGGCACCCGTAAGGCAATATACAGTTGGTTTGCACAGGGAATACCCTCCACGCACACAATTGATCCTGAACATTGCAGGCAGTTAAATGGAAAAAAATGTGGAATCTGTAAAAAGACATGTCAGGCAGAGGCCATAGACTTTGACCAAAAAGACAGAATCATTGAGCTTGATGTCTCAGCTATTATTGTTGCAGTTGGGTATGAAGTATTTGACCCGGGCCTGATACCTGAATACAGATACCGTGAGCTTCCCAATGTAATCACCGCCATTGAGCTTGAAAGACTCCTTAGTGCAAGCGGCCCTACAGGGGGGCATCTCCACAGGCCCTCTGATATAAAGGCAAAGGAAAAAATCACCGAACTGGAAAAGGAGCTTAAAAAGATATCAAAGGCACTTCAAAAATATGAGACCAAATATAATGAGAAATCAGATCAATTCTATGATAAGTTCAAAGCCGGTCAATATCAGGATGACCCTGAGAGAAAAAAATGGGCAGAAAGATATGAAAAATACATGGAGGTTAAAGGCCCCCTGGATGAGTTGAAAAAACAGGCTGAGAGCTTCCATCCTGCCAGAAGACTTGCATTTATACAGTGTGTGGGATCAAGGGATGCAAGATTCTATCCCTTCTGCTCAGGTTACTGCTGTATGCACTCCATTAAAGAGGCAATTATAGCCCATGAACATGAACCACAGACTGAATCCACCATATTCGGTATGGATATCAGGGCAGTGGGAAAAGGCTTTGAGCAATACAAAATTAGGGGAGGAAATCAATCCAACATAAAATATGTAAGGGCAAGGGTGGCTGAGATAATAGAAGGTAATAACAACAATCCTGTTATCATATATGAAGACACCAGAGAAAGAATGGTTAAGAAGGAAGAATTTGACCTTGTAATACTTGCAACTGCATGTGCACCATCAAAAGGGCTGTCAAAATTATCCAATATACTCGGATTTGAATTAAACAGCTTTGGTTTTGTAAAGACTGACCCTTCATTCCCACTTGATACAACCCGGGATGGTATATATGTCTGTGGATGTGCCCATGGACCTCAGGACATACCTGAATCAGTGGCACAGGCAAGTGCAGCAGCGGCAAGGGCAGCCCAGAAAGTCATGCAATCAAGACTCAGGAAGGCATCATAGAGGAGAGGAATCTCATGAATCAGAAGAAAAACAGTGAAGAAGAACTCAGGATCGGGGTATTCATTTGTGATTGTGGCTCAAATATAGCAGGACATGTGGATTGTAAATCAGTCACTGAATATGCATCCCGACTTCCTGGGGTGGTATATGCAAAGGAGAATCTTTATACCTGCTCAGAATCCGGAATAGGTGAGATAAAGAGTGCCATAAGAGAACACAACCTTAACAGGGTAGTGGTAGCATCCTGCTCCCCGAGAACCCATCAACCCTTATTTCAGAGCTCATGTGCAAGTGAGGGCCTGAATCCCTACCTCTTTGAAATGGTAAACATAAGGGATCAGTGCTCCTGGGTTCATATGCAGGATCCTGAAAAGGCCACAGAAAAGGCAAAGGACCTGGTGAGGATGGGGGTTGCAAAGGCAAGATG
>JALVMZ010000239.1 GCA_027032655.1 Desulfobacteraceae bacterium | reverse complement strand
AAAACATTATTGGCAATAGCAGGAAAATGCAGGAAGTCTTTCATCTTATAACACAGGTGGCAAAGAGCAACGCAAATGTTTTACTCCTCGGAGAGAGTGGAACAGGAAAAGAGCTCGTGGCCAATGCAATTCACTATAATAGCCTAAGGGCTGATAAGCCTTTAATAAAAGTAAATTGCGCGGCACTCCCTGCTAACCTCGTAGAAGCTGAACTGTTTGGATATGAAAAGGGGGCATTTACCGGGGCTATAAAATCCAAGGAAGGCAAATTTGAGCTCGCCAATGGAGGAACCATCTTTCTGGATGAGATTGGCTCCTTAGCCCCAGAGGCACAGGGCAAACTTTTAAGGGTGCTCCAGGAAAAAGAAGTGGAAAGGCTTGGTGATACAAAGACAAGAAAGGTAAATATAAGACTCATAGCAGCAACCAATAAGGATCTGGCCGAAGCAGTTGAAAGAGGGGAGTTCAGGGAAGACCTGTTTTACAGACTTAATGTATATCCCATATATCTTCCACCTCTTAGGGAAAGGGAAGCAGATATTCTGCTTTTGGCAGATTACTTTCTGGAGAAATATTCAAAGGAATATGGAAAGGAGATAAGAAGAATTTCCACTCCGGCAATAGATGCCTTGATGCAATACCACTGGCCTGGTAATGTAAGAGAACTTGAAAACTGTATAGAAAGAGCTGTTCTTCTCTGCGAAGGAAAGGTGATTCATAGTTATCATCTTCCCCCTACTCTTCAAACTGCCAAAGACACAGGCACTTATCAGGAGCAATCATTAAAGGAGGCAGTTGAGCGTTTTGAAATGGATCTGCTCATCGATGCCTTGAAGAGCACAAGGGGAAACATCAGAAAGGCAGCAAAACAGCTAAAAACAACAGAAAGAATCTTCGGTTACAAGGTCAAAAAATACAATATTGACCCTAAAAAGTATAAATAAAACTATATAGCCTCCTGTCCTCTCTCACCTGTCCTTATTCTGATAACCTCCTCAATCGGATATATAAATATCTTGCCATCTCCGATCTGACCTGTATAGGCACTCTGTTTTATCACATCCAGGGCATCATCTACCAATTTGGCGTCCAGAACCACTTCAATCTTTACCTTGGGAACAAAATCCACCTGATACTCAGCTCCCCTATATATTTCCTTATGGCCTTTCTGCCTTCCAAAACCCTTAACTTCACTTACTGTTAACCCCTTAACCCCTATTCCTGATAGGGCATCTTTAACATCATCCAGTTTAAATGGTTTTATTATAGCCTCTATCTTCTTCATCTATAACTCTCCTTTTTTATAACTGAAGCTAATTCTGAGCATTAAAATAGACTGTAAGCGGTCTCACTGTGTTGTGTAACATCCAGCCCCTTCAATTCTTCATCTTCACTTATTCTTAATGACCAGAATTTATCCACTACCTTTAAGATAATAAAACTACCTATGAAACCATATATAAATACAATACCAGAAGCAAGGAATTGGATAAACAACTGCTTCGGATTCCCTCCCAGAAGTCCATTACCTGCACCGGGATTTATCACTGAACTTGCAAAGATACCTGCACACAACGCTCCAATAAGTCCACCTACACCATGAATCCCCACAACATCAAGACTATCATCATAGTTGAATCTGTTTTTTGCCATAACTCCAACATAACATAAAATCCCTGCAATTATCCCTATCAGAGCGCCTGCAAGGGGAGATACAAATCCTGATGCAGGTGTAATAGTAGCGAGTCCGGCAATGGCTCCACTGCCAGCCCCAAGAGTGGTAGGCTTCCCCGTCATCTTCCACTCAATAGCAATCCAGGAAAGGGCACCTGTTGCAGCGGCAAGATGAGTTGTTATAAAGGCATTTACCGCAAGGGCACCTGATGAAAGTGCGCTTCCTGCATTAAATCCAAACCAGCCGAACCACAGAATTCCTGCACCAAGAAGTGTCATTGTGAGATTATGTGGTTGAATTATAGAGCTTCCGTATCCTTTCCTTTTACCAAGAACAATACATGTGGCGAGGGCTGCAGCACCTGAGTTAAGATGAACCACGAGACCTCCTGCAAAATCCATTACTCCCATCTCTCTCAACCATCCACCCTTTCCCCATATCCAGTGAGCAACAGGATTATAAATAAATGTAGCCCACAACAAACTAAACAGCAGAAATGGTCCAAATCTCATACGTTCAGCAAATGCACCAGTAATAAGGGCAGGTGTTATCACCGCAAACATACATTGATAAATCATGAATAGCTGATGTGGAATTGTGGGTGCGTAATCAGGATTGGGCATTAATCCTACAGTATTTAAGCCAAACCAATTAAGTCCGCCAATTATTCCTCCAACATCAGGTCCAAAACTCATGGAGTATCCCCACAGTATCCATTCCACACTTATTACCCCTAACATAATAAAACTCTGCATTATGGTTCCAAGCACATTCTTTGTTCTCACCATACCCGCATAAAATATGGCAAGCCCTATGGTCATGAACATAACGAGTGCAGAGGACACCATCATAAAAGCAGTATCACCTGTATTTATTGTATTCATATCCTGCTCCTTTATTTTTGGTGATTTTAAAATTAATTAGCAAGATGTATGCCAGCAGTGAAAACTAAATATCGCCTGAATTTTCAATATGTTATAAAGCAAGGGGGCAGGTTGGCAGGATACAAAAATACATAAATGTAAAGATACATGCAATATTGTTACAAAATTGTAACTTAACAAAATAAAAGGACGCCATCTTTATATGAAAAAATGACGTCCAAGAGAAAACGGTTCAGAAAGAGTTTTTCAAATCTCTGTTACTGTTATTGCTTCCTGATCACAAACCTCAACACAGCTCTCACAGCCAAGGCACTCCTCGGCATTTACAGGAACAGATTTTCCATCCTGCATCTCATAAACGTCTACAGGACAAACCTCTACACACTCTTCACATCCTTCACATTTGTCGTGATCTACTTGGACTTCGTATGCCATTTGATAAATCCTCCTATCTAAAAAATATTAAGCCTCTAAATTAGATGCTTTTTTAAATAAACGGTTTGGATATGTAGCAAACTTAAAATTTTTTTGTCAAGCCTTTTTATTAAAAACTATATCTTTAAAAGACCTGCTCTGTATTCCAGAAATATCTCTTCAAGACCGCATAAAAAGTATAATCAATATCCAGCAACCTCTTCTTTCACGGAAACAGCTATCTTAAAAAGCACAGTCAAAACAAAGAATCCCGTTGCCCAGACACCTATGGTAATAAATACCTCAGGTGTGGTGGGCCAGTAATCAGTAACCCTCTCAAATGGATTGGGGGTAAAACCACCTATAAGCAGACCCATTCCCTTATCAATCCATGTTGCTATGACAACAGCAATACATGCAATGGCAAGGGTATCCTCTTTCCTGCGGGTTACAGGTATAATAAGGAGAATCAGGGCAACAAATGCAAAGAATGCGGCAGTCCACATCCATGGAACCAGACGGGTATTTCCTTCAAGTCCAAGAAACAGGAACTTAAAATGGGCTGTATGAGACGGGATCTGGCTATAAAATGCCGTAAAGAGTTCAAGGAAGAAAAAGAACACATTAATTATCATGGCATATGCAACTATTCCACCAAGAGTTCTCATCTGCTCTTCACCTGGATCAAATTTTGTCATCCGTTTTACAATCATGCAGATCAAAAGAAGGATCGCAGGACCTGAACAAAATGCAGAGGATAGAAACCTTGCCGCCATTATTGCAGTGAGCCAGTAGGACCTTCCAGGAAGACCAGCATACAGAAATGCTGTTACTGTATGAATGCTGAATGCCCATGGTATGGATAAATAGATTAGGGGCTTTACCCAATCTGGATAATGCATTCCTTTTCTTTCAGCACTCAAGACATTCCAGCCAATTAGAAGATTAAGTAGTAGGTATCCATTTAACACAATCATGTCCCAGAAAAGAATTGAATTTGGTGTTGGATGGAGAAGAACATTCAGGATACGGGTGGGTTTGCCAAGATCAACAAATATAAAAAGAAGGCACATGGTAACTGCCGCAATTGCCAGAAACTCCCCCAGTATCGTAATCCTTCCAAAGGCCTTGTAATCATGGAGATAATATGGTAGCACCACCATAACACCTGACGCTGCAACACCGACCAGATAGGTAAACTGGGCAATATACAACCCCCATGATACATCCCGATTAAGCCCGGTTATCTTTAAACCTTCAAAAAACTGGTAGAGATAGCATCCAAAACCAGCTAACATAAATGCAAGTAAAAATAACAACCATCCCCAGTATGTATTACTTCCCTTTAATGCCTTCTCTAACATAATCACCTCATCATATTAAATAATATATATTTGGTCCTGTGCCTAACTCAGGTTTTCTCCTGAGCGAATATCTCTTTCTAAGAATCTCTCTTATCTCACTTTCAGGATCTGCAAGATCTCCAAAAATCATTGATCCCTCTTTCAGTTCATTGGCCTTTTCAACGCAGAGGGGAATCTTACCTTTTGCAAGTCTTTCTGCACACATGGTGCACTTTTCAACCACTCCCTTCGTCCTGGTGGGATATTCAGGATTTGTGGGAAATCCAGGATTCAATTCCTTGGGGACCTTCCTTGGATCGCCCCAGTTAAAACTCCTTGCACCATAAGGGCATGCCGCCATACAGAATCTGCATCCAATGCACCTGTGCTGATCCATCATTACAACGCCATCTTGCCTCTTCCAGGTTGCCTTTGTGGGACAGACCCTTACACATGGAGGATTTTTACAATGATTACAGAGAAGAAGGAAATTCCTCCCCTCATAATTTTCAGGGGAATATTCATGATGCTGATCCGGAAAAGAGTGCTTATATGTCTCCTTCCATATCCACTTTATCTCTTTGCTGGTGCCAATATTGGGAACATTGTGAGCAGTATGGCATACCTTTATGCATTCATCCATTATCTTATCATCCATTACTTTCATATCAATAGCTATTGCCCACTGCTTTCCTTCAGTAAGAGGCACCTCAGAAACTGCTGCCTCAAGCTTGCCCGGAGATAAAAGCTCAAATACCGATCTCCCACCAATCCCCAATATGGCAGAGATACCTGCAATCTTTAAAAATTCTCTTCTCTTAATACCCATTATTTTTTCTCCTTAGGTGCTATATGACAATCCCAGCAGAATGGGTCAACTCCTGTATAGTTATGGCATTGATCACAAAACTTTGCCTTATTACTGTGGCACTGCATGCATGTATTTTGAAGGCTTATATCATAGGTCACATTCTCTGAGTTTATGTATAATCTATTCCCCCCTCTGATAGCCTGGTCTCTCCATTTATCCAGAAGTTCCATATGTTTTTGTCTTATAAATGTCTTTGGTTCAACACACTTTCCCGCTTCTTTTGCCTTTGCAGTTAATTCCGGCTTGGGAGGTTTAGATGCCCACTTATTACCAATGGGCCAGAAAGGTAAAAGAAGTAACCCTATCCCGATAATTAATCCTGTTATTATCTTTCCACCATCATACATCCTCTTCTTCCTCCATGCCCGGGAGAGGTTCACCCCGGAGATTAGTTGTCCTCTTCTTTTCTCCATCTAATATCAGGGCATTACCCACAAGTTCATGGACACCGGTTACCCTGACATCTGGCACCCAGTATTCCATAAGGGTTGGAAGAGCTGCCCTATCTATTGCACAAATACAGGCCAGCATATTTACGCCGTGTCTCTCATGCACATATTTGACTGCATTTGCCCTTGGAAGTCCTCCCCGCATTCTGAGTTCCATATTCTCTCCTGCATTGAGCCCTGCACCACTGCCGCAACAGAATGTCTGTTCCCTTATGGTATTCTCAGGCATCTCATAGAAATTATTGCATACATTTTTTATTACATATCTTGGCTCTTCAAATATACCCATCCCTCTGGATGTATTACAGGAGTCATGGAATGTAACCACCAAATTGTCATTCCTGCTTGGATCAAGCTTTAATTTCCCATGTTTTATTAGATCCGCAGTAAATTCTGTAATATGAACCATCTTGGTCTGTTTTGCGTTTTCAAATTTTGTCCCTGTAATTGGGGAGACTGGCTCTTCCAGAAAATCAGGTGGCCCATTGAATGTATCCATATACTGGTTTATGACCCTCCACATGTGCCCACATTCTCCACCAAGTATCCACTTGACACCAAGTCTTTTTGCCTCAGCATACATCTTGGCGTTAAGTCTTTTTGCCATTTCATGGGATGTGAAATAGCCAAAATTACCGCCTTCAGATGCATATGTGCTCCAGGTGATATCAAGTCCTAAGCTCTCAAGATAATGGAAAAGCATTATGTATCCCATTGCAGTATATGTGCCTGGATCTGCAAATACATCACCTGAAGGAGTGATAAACAGGATTTCCGCACCCTTCCTGTTAAGACTTGGAGTGGGTCTGATACCTGTTATCTCTTCTATATCATCACAGAAAAAGTCTATCATGTCTTTATAAGCATGGGGCTGTATCCCCAGATGGTTGCCCGTCCTGTAACAGTTTGCAACAGGTGCTGATATCCAGTCAGTATTAAGTCCAAGCAGATTCAATAATTCTCTTCCAAGTATTGTTATCTCAGCAGTGTCTATGCCATATGGACAGAAAAGGGAACAGCGTCGGCACTCAGTGCATTGAAAGAAATAATACCATAACTCTTTTAAAACATCATAGGTAAGCGGCCGTGCACCTGCAATCTGTCCTAAGAGCTTCCCTGCTGTTGTAAACTCCTTTCTGTAAATGGATCTCAGTAGTTCTGCCCTCAGAACTGGCATGTTTCTGGGATCACCACCCCCTATAAAGAAATGACATTTGTCAGCACATGCACCACATCGAACACAGATATCCATAAACACCTTAAGGGAACGGAATTTTTCGAGTCTCTCCCTAAGACCTTCAATAATGATCTCCTTCCAGTTATCAGGCAGCTTCCAGTCATCATCAAAAGGAGACCATTCCCTGGGATTTGGCATCCCCACAACTTCTAAGTTTTGAGGCTTACAACCATAACATGCAATCCCCTCCCTGATCTTCACAGGCTCAGACATCCAGCCCCTAAAAAGTGGAGGGCGATGATCTATTTTTACCAATTCTTCTGGTTTGGGAACATCAGCCATAAATATTACTCCTTTTCCTGATCTTGGGATTCAGAGTCCTCCTGAGAGGCCCCTTCTGGCATTTTCTCCACAGGAATACCTGCTTCAATCATCTTATCCCTGAATTCCTCCTCATACTCTTCATATGTATGGACCTTTACAGGATAGTTCCATGGGTTAACATGCCTGACAAAACGACTGTTATTGGAAAGATTTCTGGTTGGGCTAAGAAATACCCCTCCCATATGCATTAATTTACTGAATGGGAAATATGCAAGAAGCACACAAACCAGGAATAAATGTATGTAAAAAATTACCCCTATACCTTCGGGTATATGGGGTCTGAAGGTCACAAGACCAAGGGTCAATTCTTTAACATTTATTAAATCAATCCTTATCAGGTATTTCATAAGGATTCCTGTAAGGGCAATACTTATTATTAAAAACAGAGGGAAATAATCTGAAGGCAGAGATATATACCGAACCTGAGGGACTATAAGTCTTCTCAGCAGAAGCAAGGTAACTCCTCCCAGAAGAACCAGACCACTCAGCATTATCCCTGGAAGACTAAGTCCTGAAATAGGTGCTATTCCCACTTCTAAAAAGCTGTCAAGGCTCTGAATCAGACGGATAATATAGGGGATTGGTTCGGTAAAGAATCTGAGATGACGGATAACTGTTGTAAAGAATGCGTAGTGGAACATCAGGGCAAATAGCCACAACCACTTTTCCCATTCATACCCTATCCTGGGTCCTTCCCTGAATTGCATTTTTGTATTTCTGAAAAGGGACCTGAAAAGCAGGACTTCAAATATCATCCTGATTACAACACCCAGGGTATTTTTGGGATTATCCACATAGCTGTGTTTTATCCAGGGAAGAGTCCACTGCTGGCCTGCTGTGGTGGGTATTCTGAAAGGAACAGGTGACCTTGCCCAGTCAATTACCCGCACAATTATGCCTATAATAAATATGGCAAATGCGGCATAGGGGATGATTATTCCAAAGAGCACATACAGATTCAGTGCTCCAACCCCTATCCATGGAACAGCAATACAGACAATTGTAACTATTAGAGCTATCAGGATACTGATAATAAAATTCATTTATAGCTACCTCTTTCTTTATTTATGATATGTTATTAGCCTGACTCTTTCCCCAGCCGGGGATTTCTGACAAAAGCCCCTTTTTCCTTAAAAGCCCTGAGACCCTATTTGCAGCCTCATCTGCCATCAGTTTAAATATCTTTTCTCTACAACCCATATAAACATCAAATGCAAAGAGTGCTATTCTATCCACCTTTCGATAGATATCTTCAGTGGCTTTTAACTCTCCATCAATTGAACCTTTGCTCATGAATGCCTCTTTGATTATCTCTTTCAACTCAAAGATAAATGAAAGTGCACTGGAAGGCTCAAAATCCTGAACAGCACGAACTCTAACTATACCATCTAAAAGTTGCTTTAATTCTTTTTCATCTCTTTCAGATATCAGCCAGTCCAGTATATTGGATAGGTCTTTTTGAAATATTGATCTTACTGGATTTGCAAACTGATCTTTCTGTATTTTAAGAAATCGTTGTGTATCAGGTGGATAGGTATCAAGTAAATACTCCAACCATCTTTTAAGAATACTGTCTTTGTTATTTGAAAGGAATGCTTTCCAATCCATTGTTAATTTTCAAATAATTATAAACTGTTATCAACCAAAACCATTTTGTGGGCGGAATATAGACAAATAATATCTGATTGTCAAGAAAAAATAATAGATTATAACATTCACTTCTCTTTAGAAATCAGCATTGCCTTGAGATACTCTCTGTTAAATCTTGCAATGTGGCTGATTGATATCTCCTTTGGGCACTGGGCTTCACATTCCCTGTGATTAGTGCAATTCCCGAATCCCAGTTCATCCATTTTCCTTAGCATAGCAATGGCTCTCTTTGGGGCCTCTGGTCTCCCCTGAGGGAGAAGTGCAAGATGGGAAACTTTTGCTCCAACAAATAACATGGCAGACCCATTGGGACATGACGCAACACATGCACCACATCCAATACAAACGGCTGCATCAAATGCCTCTTCAGCATTAGCAGGGGGAACAGGAATTGAGTTTGCCTCCGGGGCCTGTCCGGTGTTTACTGAAATATATCCTCCTTCCTGAATAATCTTATCAAATGCACTTCTATCCACCACAAGGTCCTTTATTATCCTGAAGGCTCTTGCACGCCATGGCTCTATTATTATAGTATCCCCATCTTTGAAATGTCTCATATGAAGCTGACACAATGTGGTTCCTGGCTCAGGCCCATGGGGATAACCATTCACCACTGCACCACACATTCCACATATACCTTCCCTGCAATCATGATCAAATGCTACCGGCTCTTTACCTTCCAGAGTTAATTTTTCATTCAACACATCAAGCATCTCAAGGAAGCTCATATCAGGAGATATATCATCTAAATTGTAATCCTCAAAACCACCCTTATCATCAGGGCCATTCTGCCTCCATATCTTTAAATGGAGCGTCAATCCACTCATTACTTATAACTCCTTTCAGTGGGCTTCACATATTCAAAAATGAGAGGCTCTTTATGCAAAATGGGTTCCTTATCCACACCTTGAAATTCCCACGCTGCAACATAGGAGCAATTCTCATCATCCCTCTTTGCCTCATGTTCTTCTGTCTGATATGCCTCATTAAAGTGGCATCCACATGACTCCCTTCTGGAGAGGGCATCATAAGCAAATAGCTCCGCGAATTCAAGGAAATCAGCAACCCTGAGGGCCTTCTCAAGACTCTGGTTCAGGGTATCAGAACTTCCAGGAATGAGCACATTCTCCCAGAACTCTTCCCTCATTTCAGGAATAAGGGATAGGGCATTTTTCATTCCCTCATCATTCCTTGACATCCCACAATACTCCCACATGACTCTGCCCAGCTCCCTGTGAAAATCATCCACTGTCCTTTTTCCTTTAATGGAGAGGAGCCTCTTTATTGTATCCTTTGCCTGAATCTCACATGCCTTGAATTCGTGCTCATCCTCTGAGACCTCCTTGAGGGTCTCACCTGCAAAATATCCTCCTATGGTATAAGGAATAATGAAATAGCCATCAGCCAGGCCCTGCATCAGGGCACTTGCCCCCAGCCTGTTTGCACCATGGTCTGAAAAATTTGCCTCACCCAGAACAAACAATCCCGGTATTGTGCTCATCAGATTATAATCCACCCACAAACCACCCATGGTATAATGGGTGGCAGGATATATCATCATGGGCGTCTTGTATGGGTCCTGCCCTGTAATCTTTTCATACATCTGAAACAGGTTACCGTATTTCTTTCGTATGACCTCGATTCCATCCCTCTCTATTGCATCTTTGAAATCCAGATATACTGCATATCCTGTGGGACCAACCCCTCTTCCCTCGTCGCAGACCTCTTTAACACTCCTGGATGCCACATCCCTTGGCACCAGATTCCCATATGTGGGATATTTTCTTTCAAGAAAATAGTCTCTTTCCGATTCAGGTATCTCCTCCGGGGGTCTTCTATCCCCCTTATTCTTTGGAACCCAGACCCTCCCATCATTTCTCAGGCTCTCACTCATTAAGGTCAGTTTTGACTGATAAGTTCCATGCACAGGAATACAGGTTGGATGTATCTGGGAAAAGCATGGATTGGCAAAAAATGCCCCTCTTTTATGCGCCTTCCATATGGCACTTACATTTGAGCTCATGGCATTGGTTGAAAGATAGAATACATTCCCATATCCCCCTGTTGCAAGCAGAACAGCATGTGCGCTGTGGGATTCAATCTCACCACTTATCAGATTCCTTACAACTATACCCCTTGCACGCCCGTCGATGAGCACAAGGTCCATCATCTCCCTTCTGGGGAATATCTTCACCCTTCCTGCCTTGACCTGTCTCATCAGAGCCCCATAAGCCCCTAAGAGCAACTGCTGACCAGTCTGTCCCCTGGCATAAAATGTTCTGGAGACCAGGGCACCCCCGAATGACCTGTTTGCAAGGAGGCCACCGTATTCCCTTGCAAAAGGCACACCCTGTGCAACACACTGATCAATTATGTTGTTACTTATCTGTGCCAGACGATAGACATTGGCCTCCCTTGCCCTGAAATCACCACCCTTTATGGTATCGTAAAATAGCCTCCAGATGCTGTCACCATCACCGGGGTAGTTTTTTGCGGCATTAATCCCTCCCTGGGCTGCAATACTGTGTGCCCGCCTGGGGCTATCCTGAATGCAAAAGGTCTTTACATTATAACCCAGCTCAGCCAGTGTTGCTGATGCCGAGGCCCCTGCAAGCCCTGTGCCCACCACAATTATATGAAACTTCCGCTTATTTGCAGGGCTCACCAGTTTAAGTTCTGATCGGTATCTATCCCATTTTGTCTCAATGGGACCACCCGGAATCTTTGAATCAAGCTCCATTTTCGCCTCCCTCAGGCACCTAAAAGAATATATAAAGGAACTGAAGAGAATCCAGCACCCGCAATTATTGCAAAGGCAATACCCACACCTCTTATAAGTGGCATATATTTGGGATGATTCAAACCCAGACTCTGAAAAGCGCTCCAGAATCCATGCCTTATATGAAATCCCAGCACAACAGCACAGAATACATAAAAGAATGCGTATAGAGGACTCTGAAATGCACCTGCCATAATATCATAAATGGTGCGACCTGCCTTTTCTGCAAAATGAAAATTTATAAGATGTATGACTACGAATATAAGAAGTATCAACCCTGTATATGGCATGGTAGCTGAACTGAATGTCCTGCCGCCAGAATACTTACGCACATGATATGATATGGGTCTTGCCCTCCTGTTTTCAATAAACAGTATTAATGCAAATGTAAGGTGCAATATGCCTGAAATGAGGAGAAGTATCTCAACTGCATTTATCATCAATCCAAGGGTATGGAGCCTCTCAGAATATGCCACAAAGGTATCTTTTCCCCTGTAAACCATGAGATTCCCCAGGAGATGAATAAAAATAAAAGTGCAGAAAAAGAGCCCTGTAATTGCCATTACCACCTTTTTCCCTATGGATGAAAAGACAAACCTTAAAAACCAGTTCATATGAAGACCTCCTCAGGCCTTTATAAGGTCTTTATAAAAATCATTTCCTTTATCATCAATTATTAAAAAGGCAGGAAAACCGTCAACCTTTATCCTGTAAACAGCCTCCATGCCAAGTTCAGGGAATGCAATCAGCTCCATCTCCTTGATAAAATCCCTTCCTATCCTGGCAGATGCCCCCCCGATTGAGCCCAGGTAAAAACCACCATATTTTTTGCAGGACTCAACCACCTGATGGGTGCGATTGCCTTTTCCCACCATCACAAGGGACCCACCAAGCTCCTGAAAAATTGGAACATATGGATCCATCCTGGCAGATGTGGTTGGTCCAAATGATCCTGAGGCATAACCATCGGGTCTTTTTGCAGGCCCAGCATAATATACAGGATGCATCTTAAAATAATCTGGCATATCTCCACCTTTTAAAAGGAGCTCCTTTATCCTGGCATGGGCAATGTCTCTTGCAACTATCATTGTTCCATTAAGTAAAACCCTTGTTCCCACCGGAAGTCTGCTCAATCTGGCCTGTATCTCTTTCATTGGCACATCCAGGTCTATGGAAATTGAACCATCCTCATCAAAGGCAGGTTCAGGCAGATACCTGGCCGGCTCCCTTTCAAGCTCCTCCAGGAATATGCCCTCATGGGTAATCTTACCTTTTATGTTTCTATCCGCACTACAGCTTACCCCAATTCCAATGGGAAGAGATGCACCATGCCGTGGGAGACGAATAACCCGCACATCATGACAGAAGTATTTACCCCCGAACTGTGCTCCAATTCCCAGGTCCCTTGATATCTCAAGCAGTTCCTTTTCAAGTTCATGGTCCCTGAAGGCCTGACCACATTCATTACCCCTTGAAGGAAGTCCGTCAAGATATCCTGCTGTTGCAAGCTTTACTGTCTTGAGATTTGCTTCAGCAGATGTCCCTCCCACCACAACTGCTAAGTGATAGGGTGGACAGGCAGCAGTTCCAATCTCCATAATTCTCTCTTTTAAAAATTCAACCAATGAGTCGTGATTCAGCAGGGCCTTTGTCTTCTGGAAGAGGAATGTCTTGTTTGAAGAGCCTCCCCCCTTTGCAATAAATAGAAAACTGTATGAATCCCCCTCTGTTGCATAGATATCTATCTGGGCTGGCAGGTTTGTGCCTGTGTTTTTCTCCTTTAACATACTGAGCGGCACATTCTGTGAATACCTGAAATAGTTCTTCTGATAAGCATTATATATTCCCTTTGATATTAACTCCTCATCACATACCCCTGTCCAGACCCGCTCTCCCTTCTTACCAAGGACAATCGCTGTTCCTGTATCCTGGCACATGGGGAAGATACCTTCTGCTGATATTACTGCATTTTTCAGTAGCTCGAGGGCCACATATCTATCATTTTGGGTTGCATCCGGGTCCTTAATTATCCTGGATAGTGACTCGAGATGAGACCTCCTCAAAAGATGCGATACATCCTTAAAGGCCTTCTCTGAGAGAAAACTCAGACCTTCACCCTCAATCAGGAGCACATCACTTCCGCGGAATCTATCCCTGCTTACATATTCGGTGGTAAGCAATCTGTATTGGGTCTTATCCTCTCCAACTGGAAAAGGATCACAATAAAGGAATTCACCCTGCATGGTCTATTTCCCGCCCCTCAGTCTTTTCATGTCTTCCACAAGTGCTCTTACTGCTTCCGCTGACCGGTGAAGGGCTGATCTTTCTTCTTCTGTTAATTTGAGCTCTATTATCTCCTCAATCCCATTAGCACCCAGTTTTACAGGAACCCCCACAAACAGATTATCAATCCCATACTCACCTTCCAGATATGCTGCACAGGGAAGGATCTTCTTTTTATCTTTCAGTATTGCTTCAACCATCTCAACAGCAGCAGAGGAAGGTGCATAATATGCGCTTCCTGTTTTAAGCAGGGATACAATCTCAGCACCTCCATTCCTTGTTCTTTCCACAATCTCATCAATCCTGCTCTCGGGCAGAAATTCTGATACGGGTATTCCTGAAATAGTGCAGAATCTTGGAAGAGGAACCATTGTATCTCCATGCCCTCCAAGCACAAGGGCGTGGATATTTTCAACAGAGATCCCCAGCTCCATAGAGATGAATGCACGAAACCGGGCGGAATCCAGGATTCCTGCCATACCCATCACCCTGTTTTTGGGAAATCCAGTGGTATCAAGTGCCACATGACACATGGCATCCAGGGGATTACTCACTACAATAATTACACAATCAGGTGCAACGGATGCCACCTCTTTACAAACAGATTCAACTATTCCCATATTTGTGGAAAGCAGGTCATCCCTGCTCATGCCTGGCTTTCTTGCAATACCAGCGGTTATAACCACCACATCAGAGTCCCTGGCATTGCTATAGTCAGAGGTATATCCCTGAACCATGGAATCATATCCCTCTATGGGGGCTGATTCATAGAGGTCAAGGGCCTTTCCTGCAGGGACGCCCTCAAGGACATCCACAAGCACCACATCAGCCAGCTCTTTCTGGGCTATCCTCATGGCAGTGGTTGCACCCACATTACCAGCCCCCACCACTGTTACCTTTCTTCTCATCTCTTTTCACTCCTTTCCCTTTTTATGATTCATCACATGGTCTTACATACCTGCTCAATTGCCCTGGCCATTGCCTCATCCTCTCGCCTTATATCTTCCAGGGTTTTGGGTTTTACTTCTGGTGGTTTTTCTTCAAGCCCGTATTTCCATTTAAGGAATTGTTCACCTGTTGTTGGATACAGGGCAACAATTAGAAGGTCAAAGTCATCCTTGATGAGGTCTCCTGCCTTTTCTCTCACCTTATCAAGCTCTGGTTCAAGATAATCT
>JALVMZ010000238.1 GCA_027032655.1 Desulfobacteraceae bacterium | reverse complement strand
CTTGATATTGCTTGGATATGAGAGCCTCATGGAACCTGCCAGGTCCGCGGCTGAGTAGGCTCAATACTGACAGCAAAAGGCAAGAATCTGTGGTTCAAAATTATCCATAAGACCTCCATTCTAAAATGCTAAGTTCCAGTTTCCATAAATAATGCATCCTCCTTGGCGATGATCTGCTCGTCAGTAAAGTGCTGAAGCGTTATCGCCTTACCAGGACACTCTGCAACACATGCACCACAACCCCTGCACTCAGCAGGGTCTATTTTTGCATATCCCTCATCCTCAATCTTTGGCACTCCATAAGGGCATGTCCTGACACATGTGAGGCAGGCTGCACACCGGTCAGGATTTACTGTGGCCACCACACCACCCACAACAATATTATCCTTTGATAGAATGGTCACTGCCCTTGCAACAGCCGCCTTTGCCTGTGCTATACTCTCATCAATGGGTTTTGGATAATGCGCCAGTCCCGCCATGAACATACCCTCAGAGGCAAAGTCAACAGGCCTCAATTTCATATGTGCTTCAATAAGGAAGCCCTCATTATTAACAGGAACTTTAAATAATTCAAATAACTCCTTATTATCATTAGGTAGTATGGCAGATGCAAGAACAACAATATCCGGGCTCAGTTGTATCTCTTTCTTGAGCACATGGTCCAAGGTCTTCAATATTAATTTACCGTCATTATTGGATTCAACTGCAGGAGGAGTGTCCAGTGTGTATTGTATAAATATCACACCTTTTTCCCTTGCCTCTCTGTAAAGGTCTTCCCTGAATCCATATGAGCGCATATCTCTATATAGTATGAATACATCTGCATCAGGATTTTTTTCTTTCACAGATATGGCGCTGTGTAGGCTATGGGTGCAACATACCTTACTGCAATATGGGCGTTCCGGTATCCTGGATCCCACACACTGTATAAATACTATATTTCTCGCATCTCTTATCTTATTATCATCAGAATATAATATTTGATCAAATTCAAGTTGAGTCATCACATCAGGGTGCTCCCCATAAAGATACTCTTTAGGCCTGTATTCTTTTCCGCCTGTAGCAAGTATTGTTACCCCATGCTCTATTACTTTTTTGGCCTCTTTTCCGTTGTTACTCACTATTGTGGTTACATAATTTCCAAGAATTCCACCAGTCTCTTTAACTTCAGAACTTGTGAAGACTTCTATATTGGGATTCTTCTCTACTTTTTTGATTAAATCATCAAGATAGGTTTTGATATCTTCATTTTGCCATGTCCTGTGAAGTCTCTTTGCAATTCCTCCCAATGTATCGGATTTTTCTACCAGATAGGCCTTAAATCCCTGATTTGCTATACCAAGAGCAGCCTCCATACCAGCTATACCGCCACCCACAACAAGGGCAGAGCGTTTTATTTCAAGAGATACCTGGCGTAATGGCTCGATCAGGGATGCCTTTGCAACAGCCATTCTTACCAGATCCTTGGCCTTCTGGGTTGCCTTTTCAGGTTCATTCATGTGAACCCATGTGTTCTGATCCCTGATATTCGCCATCTCAAACAGGTATTTATTCAGACCCGCATCCCTTATGGTCTCCTGAAACAGGGGTTCATGGGTTCGTGGGGAGCATGATGCAACCACCACCCTATTAATATTCTTTTCTTTTATTACCTGTTTTATCTTTTCCTGGGTATCCTGGGAGCATGTGAAGAGGTTGTCTTCCACATGAACCACATTAGGCAGGGTCTTTGCATATTCCCTTACAGCAGGGACATCTGCAACACCTCCAATATTGATCCCGCAATTACAAACAAAAACACCTATTCTCGGCTCCTGTCCAGTTACATCCACTTCAGGCGGGAGCTCCTTTGATCTTGTCATTGTTCCTCTTGCCTCAGAGAGTATCTCACCTGATGCAGATGCTGCCGCTGATGCCTCCATCACTGATTGTGGAATATCTTTTGGACCCTGAAAAACACCACAGACATATATACCCTCTTTATTTGTGCTAACAGGTTTAAAGCTTGTGGTTGATGCAAATTTGTGTTGGTTAAGATCAATTCCAAGCCTTTTACCAAGTTCTACTATATCCGGATTGGGTGCAAGACCCACAGACAGGACTACCATATCGAATATCTCAGACTTAATTTCACCGTCTTCAGTTGCATATGTTAATAAGAGATTGTCCCCGTCAACAGGTTCAATTGTATGGATTCTGGATTTTATAAAACGGACACCATTTTCCTTCTCTGCTCTCATGTAATATTTCTCAAAGTCTTTTCCGTATGTTCTTATATCCATATAAAATATAGCGGTATCAAGAGGTTTACTGCTGTGTTCTTTGGCAATAATTGCCTCTTTTATGGCATACATACAACAAACAGATGAGCAGTATGCATTGTCGCATCTATTAATATCCCTTGATCCCACACACTGAAGCCATGCAATCCTATCAGGTTCTTTATGATCAGAGGGTCTTATCAGGTGTCCTGCATATGGCCCTGATGCAGAGAGTATCCTTTCAAATTCCATGCTGGTTACAACATTTGGATGTCTGATATAATTGTATGTGTCAAAAGAGGATGGATCAAAAGGGGTAAATCCGGGTGCCAGTATTATTGATCCCACCTCTATTATTCTTTCCTTTGGTTCCATATCATGATTGACAGCACCTGCAAGACATGCCTTTACACACTGGTAGCATTCAGAACATATACCACACTTAAGACACCGCCCAGCCTCATCCTTTGCCTCGCTTTCAGTAAATCCTTGTCTGATTTCTTTGAAATTGCCCTCTCTTTCATCTAATGGCAGGGTTGATACTGGTGTCCTTGGTTTTTTAGGAAAACCTTCAATATCAGGTTTTTCATATGACCAGTGTTTTTCTCTTCCTTCCTTCATATCCATGTTATTTAAGAACCTATGAATGCTCTCAGCAGCCTCCTTCCCACATTCAACGGCCTCCACCACTGACCTTGGTCCATAGAACACATCTCCACCTGCAAATATTTCAGGAATATCTGTTTGGAGGGTAACAGGGTCTGCTTTAATGCCACCATTTTTTGTTAAGGGAATCTTCTGATTTTCCAGAAAATCTGTCTCAGATGCCTGACCTATTGCCACAATCACGGTATCAGCATCCATCTCTGTGAGTTGAGTTTCATCATAAGAGGGATTAAATCTTCCATCATCATCAAAGACCCTTGTGCATTTCTTGAATTCAACTCCTTTGAGTTTTCCAGCCTGTTCAAAAAATCTCCTGGGACCAAGACTGTTTACAATCTTGACCCCCTCTTCCAGGGCCTCCTGTATTTCATAGTCCCATGCGGGCATCTCATCTCTCTTTTCAAGACAGACCAATGTTATATCCTTTGCTCCAATTCTTTTTGCACTCAGTGCCACATCAATAGCAACATTTCCGCCACCAATTACTATGACTTTCTCTCCAATGCTTACTTTGTTTCCAAGGGCTATATCCCTCAGAAAATCCACACCCTTGAGGACTTCAGGAAGGTCTTCTCCTTCCACATTGAGTCTCCTGCTCTTGTGAAGGCCGGTGGCAATAAAGAACGCCTGATATCCTTCATTTTTTAATTGTTCAATGGTAATATCTTTTCCAAAAGTAATACCTGTTCTGATCTCAACTCCCATCTTTTGAATAATTTCTATCTCTTTTTTAAGCACATCCCTGGGCAGCCTGTATTCAGGGATTCCTACAGCCATCATACCACCGGCAACAGGCAGTTTTTCGAATATGGTGACCTGGTAGCCCATTCTTCTCAGGAAATAGCCTGCACTCAGACCAGCAGGGCCTGAACCCACGATGGCCACCTTTTGTTCTTTTTCCTCCTGTATTTCAGGTATATACGGGGATTCTGAGGCAAGATCAATATCTGCTATGAATCTGTGTAAATACTGGATGGATATGGGCTCATCCAGATCACCCCGTGTGCAGACCCCTTCACATGGATGATGGCATACCCTTCCACAAATAGCAGGGAAGGGATGGGCCTCCTTAAATAGTTCAATGGCTTCTCGATATTTTCCCTGATTTATCAGGGCAATATATCCCTGAATGCTTACATGAGCAGGACATGTAGCCTTGCATGGGGCAGTGCCCCTCTTTTCAATGGCGTATGCACTTGGCATGGCCTGGGGATATAGTTTATAAGCGGCCTTTCTTTCTCTTAATCCCTCGTCAAATGTATTGGGGACTTCAATGGGACAGACCTTTTCACATTCCCCACATGATGTGCATTTGGATACATCCACATATCTGGGGTGTTCAAGGACCTTTACCTTAAAATTACCCGCTTCTCCTGTAATCTCTTTTATTTCTGTCTGGGTCAGGAGTTCAATATTTAGGTGTCTTCAACATAAAACCAGCTTGGGTGATATAATGCACATGGAGCAGTCATTTGTGGGAAATGTCTTATCCAGTTGTGCCATCACACCGCCTATTGCCGATTTCTCTTCAACCAAATATACCAGATATCCTGAATCAGCCAGATCAAGGGATGCCTGAATTCCCGAGATGCCTGCTCCCACCACCATTACAGCACCTTTTGGTATATTTTTACTCATTTGAGTGCGCTCCTTATTTTATATTTAGAAATCAAAGGGTAAAAATTATACAAAGATTCTCTTAATGCCATATGGTATATTTCTTCGTCAAGAAATATTTTCCATGTTGATTTTCTCTTTTAAATAAAGTATTTTACATATGCAAGAGCTTTGAAAAATTTATCATATCCATTATTATCAATCTGAAGGTGTTTGAAAGAGGGGAGGAGCAGGAAGAGAGCAAAATGCCAATTTATGAATATGAATGTAAAAGATGCGGGAGACAATTCCAGTTCCTGATTTTAAAAAAAGATGATGAAATGGACCTTAATTGCCCTGAGTGTGGGAAAAAGGAGTTGAAGAGGTTGATTTCAAGGGTGGTATATCATGTATCTGAGGCCGATCGTCTGGAACAGTATGACCCCAATGCACCAAAGAGTGATTCTTTTTACAGAGATACCAGAAATATTGGTCTCCATGCAAAAAAAAGGGCCCAGCAGATGGGAATAGATCTGGGCAGCAGTTTTGAAGAGAAATTAGAGAAACTGAGAACAGATCCTGGTAGTGTTATAAGAGATAGTGAATAGGAGGGTTTATTGAAACCAATAAAAGATTTAGTGCTTGTTCACTTTCAGAATAAACCGGCAGTTTATGCTGTTATTGAATCCATTGAACCTGATATTAAAAGGGAC
>JALVMZ010000237.1 GCA_027032655.1 Desulfobacteraceae bacterium | reverse complement strand
GTAAAGAACGGCTACAACGATGTTGACCTGAGAAACCTTCTCTTCTCCTCGTTTTACGGTAGCTATCGCTTTCTTCCACACCTTACAGTCTCCGGCGGTATCCTCTTTGAGAACCTTGTAAGGAGGGAGGTTGACTTTTATCCCTTTAAGAGCAGGAGCTATTTCTTCTCCTCCGTCAACTATAGGAAACTGAACCTCTCCGTTGTCTCTTTAAGTAGAGGCGGTTACCTGGCTGATCTCTCCTTTAAGTTGGGGAGCTTTGAGCTTGGTTTCTCTTCAGATAAGAACCTTCCTATGCCTCTTGCCTCAAAGGGACATCTCTACACAGAGAGGGGAAGGGATTACCTCTTTGTTCCCGACCCTCTGAACCTTCAGAGGATATCCCTAAAGTACTTTAGGGGAAAGGCGGGCCTCTCTGTAAACTACTACAGGCTGAACGGAAGTAGGGCAATTCTCGGTAGCAATTACCTCTCCTTAAAGGAGAGGGGAACCCTCGGGGTGAGCGTAGGCGGTTTCTGCGGTTTTTCGCTGAAAAACCTATATTTAAACCTCTACGGAGGGCTCTTCTTTCCGGGAGCTCCCTTCTCCGATAAAACTCCTAAAGGCGCCGGAGGTATAAATTTAAGAGGCAGTTGGTGAGGAAACTTGCTGTTCTTCTCCTTTCGTCTGCTCTCTACTCCTGTATTCCTTACAGTCTGAATCTCTGTTTAAAAGGTGGAAAAGTAGAAAATCCAAGCGTTCTTGAGAAGGAATCAAAACCTTACCTGGAAAAGGGGTTTAAGGAGGGGTACTTCTGCTACGGCTACTCACTTTTACTTGAAGGTAAACCTAAAGAAGCAGTTCCTTTTTTAATGAAAGCTTACAGGAAAGGCTTCAAAAAGGCATCTTACTACATTGGAAAAGCCTACCTGGAGCTTGGAGATAGGAAAAAGGCCGCCTATTGGTACTTAAGAGCTATTGAGGACGGCTTTGTCAATAACGATTACTTTAAAACGACAAACTACATATCAAAGGAAGAGCTTGATAGGCTCTATCAACTGGGGAAAGAGTTTCCCGTTCTCTACCTCTACCTGGGGGACTACTTCTTCAGGAACGAGCTCTACGACGCAGCTCTCTACTACTACCACCTTGCGATAAGGTACGGCTTTGAAAGGGCAAAGCTCATGGCGGGGCTTTCTCTCTACAGGCTTGGGAATAAGAAGGAGGCCATGAACACCCTCTACTCCCTCTACAAAGAGGGTGATAAGAAAGGAGCAGAAGCCATAGCTCTTTTAATTGAGAGGGAGGCCGACCTTTTGGGGGGGTGTACCGTTTTAAATGCCAAAACTCCCAAGGACTTTGTAAGGAAGAGAGCAGAAATCTTTAAGGAGAAAAAGGAGCTCTACACCCTGTCTGCAAAGTTTTACGGTCTTGCGTCAGACGAGAAGAGCTCCCTCAGAGTCCTTAAGAAGGCAGAGTTCTACTCTCCGGATAGGAAGGGGAAGGAGCTCCTCCCCTCGGGCTTAAAGGCAGGTTCCCTCTCCTACGGTGAGCTGAAAGAGCTCTGCCGGAGGGGTGAGGAGTGGGCGGAGCTCCTTCTAGCAGAGAAGAGAGGAAAAGGCTTTTTGAAAGCCGCTGAAGAGTTTTACAGAGCCATGGGATTTAAAGCTAAACGGTAATTGTTATTAATAACTTTTAATGTATTTCGCCAAGGGGTTTCCTATATATTGCAGGTGAAAAAAGTTTTCAGTTTAGGGTTGACTTTATTAGTAACTATTCCTATTTTTTTGCCGTGAAAAGGAAGAAAATGGAAAGAGTTGAAACTTTAACTAAAGTATTAAATGAACTTAAACTTAAGTTTCCAATGAAAGTTCAGAACAAGAAATATAACAAAAATAAAACTATTAAGTAGTTCACAATACAAGTACCTCCTCGTATTATTGTAAGTGGGGACGATGAAAGTTCCCGGCGAAAAAACCAAAAGGCTAAGGAGGAGGTACCATGGGTATCAGGAGACATCTTAAAGCAACTCTTGGATTACTTGCAGTAAGTAGTGTAGCTTTTGCAGGAGTTGCCCATGCTGACAGTTCAACCGTTGATGTTCAACAAGACGCTTCAGGGAAGGCTCAATTTGTGAAGCAAAAAGATGGTTCTGAGCAGTTTGAAATCGGTGGTGAAAACAACGTTCTGCTTGTCAAGCAAACAGGTCAGGATGTAATTCTTGAAGGTTCTATGACTGGAGGCAACAACAACGTAGGAAACATTGTTAACGATTCAAAAGAGTATCTTAAGATGACTGCAAGTGACGGCTCTAACCGCTATAACATTGATTTTAAACTCAATCAAGACGGGAGTGATCACATTAATGTAACATCTGTTACCCTTACTTCTGAAGATGGTGGTGGAGGTAAGAAAGGGGAAATTGAGGCTGCAGGAGATATTAACCTAACGGTAACGCAAAGTGCAGGAGCTAATACTGTAAATGTGGGGTATGTTAAATCAGCATCTACAATAACAGGTGTTGTAACTCAGCAAGATGGTGGTACGCTTGATCTTGATTACATAGAGACTACAAATGGTAGTATGAACTTTACTGTAAATCAGAGTGGCGGTGCCTACAACGAAATAAAACTGGGTGATGATACTTCTCCTGTCAAGGCTGGCAGCTTGGAGGCAAGTGTAACTCAGACGGGAGAGAATGATAAGGTTGAATTATACGATTTTAATGTTGGTGGTAAACTAACAATAAAAGGTTATTCTGATGATGACCTAACTCAAAGTGGTGCGAATAATACTATTCGCATACATGATGTGGATTCAACAGGGGATACAACTTTAGCTGTTGATCAATCTGGAAATTCTAACAGAGTTCATGTTGATAGATTAAAATCAGCAAATGAGGTTAGTTTTAAAGTTAACCAAGAAAATGACACCAATACTGTTGATATTATGAATCTTACTTCAACCTCAAACGGTATAGATGTTGATATCAATCAAACTGGAGGAAATGATTCTTTTGGTGTTGATACTCTGATTAAAGCTGATACTGTGAAGATAACAGTTGCTCAGTCTGGAGATTCTGATTCTGTTGATCTTAATAGCATAACCTCAGAAGAAGGTATAGTGGAGCTTTCCTTTACCCAAGAAGGATCTTCTGACGAAGCAAAACTTGATACAGTTACTGCTAAAAAAGACGTGAAGGTGGACATTACTCAATCTGAAGAAAGTGACAAAGTGGATATCAACAAAGTTTCTTCAGATAGTGATGCTGTAGAGATTAATGTGATTCAGACTTCTTCAAACAGTGATTTCATTGTTGCTGATGAGATTAGCGCTAAGAATAAAGTTTACGTTAAAGTAACTCAAGAAAATGGTGATTTAAACAAACTTAAGGTTAATGATGTTAAGTCTACAGATGGGGCTGTGGACTTTGAAGTTCTTATGAACGGAAGCAACAATACTATAGGTGGAATTGATGTAGGTTCTGATGCTAATAGCCTTGCAGCTAACTACGACGCTGGTCTCATTCAAGAAGCCAAAGACAATGCAACTCTGAAGGTTAACGTCTATGGAAGTGGGAATACTGTAGCTCTCAAGCAGGTTGCTGAAACAACAGCTGAGTTCTACCTTGATATTGGCACTAATAACAATAGCGTTACAGATAACAACATTTATGTATATCAAGATGCTAAAACAGCAGCTTATGCTGATATTGATGTTACTGCTTCTGGTAACACCCTTAAACTCTATCAGACAAGCTCAGGTGCGAACGTTTATGCTGATATTGACATTACATCTAGCAATAATACAATTTCTATTACTCAAAAAGCGGGTGCTGAGGGTGCGTCATATGTTAAGGTCTATTAATGGGCCATTGTCCTTAGACTTCAAAAAAGGGGGGGGATCCCCCCTTTCTTCTTTTTTATTTATTTTTATGTCTTTTTTGGTTTTGATGATTTCTTCACTTTGTGCTTGTGCGCAGTCGGAAGTAGGATATTTAATTGTTGATCAGACAAAGACTCCTTGGGGACATAGGTTCTATAGGACCTTTACTGAGCTTTGGAAATCACCTTATGGAATTGACAGTTATTTTATAATTATTAGGGAAGAAAAACCGTCTTTTAAACAGAGTTGGGTTGTTGTGTCTGTAGGTGATAACATTTTTAATAGAGTTGTATATACGAGATTGATCAAACCTACAACTGCTGATTTTGATATGCAACGATATGCAATATCAGCTGCGAAACATGTTTTAAAATTTTTGTTATCTGACTATTTAAAAGTTAGGAGTCTTGAAAAACAAATGTGAGAGGTTTTAAATGAAAGTTGGGAGAGCTACTGTTTTAACATTGACTATATTAACTCTTAGTACCATTGTTGCCTCCGCTTCTACTCTAACTTACAAATTTCTTATACCTGCTTTTGGTGGGGATCCTGACTATTTTTACGTTTTCAAGTCAGAAGCCGATGCTCAAAATATATATCATGCTCCTGAACCCCCCCCAAAAGAAAATTCAACTCTTGAGGACTTTAAAAATAGACTTCAATATTTAATTCTAAGTAAATTAGCTTCTAAAATAGCAAATGCAGCATTTGGTGGAGAAGAGTTGAATCCTGGAACTTATGAAATAGGTAATTTTCAAGTTCAGGTTCTTCCATCGGAAACGGAAATTCAAGTTCATTTAGTGGATACAGCAACCGGTAATGAAACGATTGTTGAAGTTCCAATGTACAAATAATAACGGGGGGTATTTAAATGATAATACGAAGAGTAGTAGGAGGAATTACGTGTTTTTTGTTAACTTTTTTAATAAGTTGTGCTTACGTTCCTCCTACTACCCACGTTCCCATGACCGTTCAACCTCCAAAGGTGGATGAGGAACCGCCAGTTCACAGCCTCCTCCAGTTCCTTCCTCCTCCGAAAGAGGTTATTCCGGTAGCGATTTACAACTTCAGGGATAAAACCGGCCAGTACAAGGTTTACAACAACACGAGTACCTTCTCTACAGCAGTAACCCAGGGTGCTGCGTCAATTCTGATTAAGGCCTGTTACGACAGCGGCTGGTTCCTGCCCGTTGAAAGGGAGAACCTTGCAGACGTTTTAACTGAGAGAAGAATAATAAGAAACGCAATTGAACAAGAGTTAAAGAAGAAAGGTTTAAAACCTAAAGGGGACGTTCTTCCGCCTCTTAAGTTTGCTCCCATCATACTTACAGGCGGAATAATAGGCTACGATACAGACGTTATAACCGGCGGTTTCGGAGCCCGTTACTTTGGGGTTGGA
>JALVMZ010000236.1 GCA_027032655.1 Desulfobacteraceae bacterium | reverse complement strand
CCTTTGCCTCTACCTCCAGCAATCCCAACATCAGCCTCCTTTGCCTCACCGGGGCCATTTACCACACATCCCATTATGGCCACCTTGGGGCTCTGGGGGATATCTCCTATGGATTGCTCCACCTTTTCAACAAGTGCAGATAGATCTATCTCACATCTCCCGCATGTGGGACAGGAGATAATCTCCGGACCTCTCTGTCTGATTCCCAGGGCTCTGAGTATCTCATAAGCCACCTTCACCTCTTTAACCGGATCTCCAGTAATGGAAATACGAATGGTATCTCCAATACCCATATAGAGAAGGATACCCACACCAATACTGTTTTTGACCGTCCCGGATAAAAGAGTCCCTGCCTCTGTGACTCCAATATGGAAAGGATAGTCTGTTTTAGTGGAGAGCTGTTTATATGCATCTATTGTGTCCAACACATTTGATGATTTAACAGATATCTTTAAATTAAAAAAATCCATCTCTTCGAATAGTCTTATATATTCAAGGGCACTTTCAACCAGCGCTTCAGGCACAGGATGACCATATTTATCCCTTATCCTCTTTGATATTGAGCCAGCATTTACACCCACCCTTATGGCAACACTATTTTTATTTGCCTCTTGGATAATCTTCTCAATGGCCCTTCTACCTCCAATATTACCTGGATTTATTCTTATACCATCTGCCCCCGCCTTAATGGAACCAATTGCCAGTCTATGGTCAAAGTGGATATCTGCAATAATGGGGATCTCTACCTGCTCTTTGATATATGAAATTGCCTTTGATGACTCTTCATCAGGCACCGCTACCCTTACTATCTCACATCCCGCATCCTGGAGCCTCCTTATCTGGGAGACTGTCTCTTTTACATTCTTTGTGTCTGTATTTGTCATGGACTGAACCACAACAGGATTATCCCCGCCAATTGGGACATCACCCACATATATAACCTTTGATTTACGCCTTACTTTCATATAGCACTAATATTTTTAAATCAGTATAAAAACATTGGTTTTTAGGATGAATAATTATATTATTGCCCTTTGAGTGAGTATATTCAAGTGAATTGTTTTTCTTAGTAGTTGACAATTAATAATAAAAATAAGACACTCAGAAAAATAATATTTGAAAAAGGAGAAAGGGATGTCAGTTTCAAGAAAAATAAAGGAATCCATTGAAAAATCTTCCTGGATCAGGAAGATGTTTGAGGAGGGAGCAAAAAGAAAGGCTCAATTTGGTGCAGATAATGTGTTTGATTTCAGTCTTGGAAATCCTAATCTCGATCCTCCACCCAGATTTAAGGAGGTGCTGAGGGAACTGATAGAGAGCGAGAGCAAAGGAGTTCATGGTTACATGCCAAATGCCGGATTTCCTGAGACAAGAAAGGCAGTGGCAGAGTATCTCACCAAACATAATAATCTGGAATTAAGTGCCGATGAAGTGGTAATGACAGTAGGAGCAGGAGGGGGCCTTAATGTGGTTCTCAAAACCATCCTGGATCCTGGGGATGAAGTAATTATTCCAGCCCCCTATTTTGTGGAATACAATTACTATTTAGACAATCACCAGGGTGTGCCGGTGATTGTGAAGACAAATGATGACTTTTCCCTTGATATCAATGCTATAGAAGATGCTATAGGAGAAAAGACAAAGGCAGTGCTCATTAACTCACCCAATAATCCCACTGGAAATATATACAGTGAACAGGAGCTGAAAGAACTTGCAGAACTTCTTGAGACACATTCATCAAAACGATCACGCCCCATATTTCTGATATCGGATGAACCATACAGAAAGATTGTGTATGATGGCATAAATGTCCCCAGTGTATTCAATGCATACAGGAACAGCTTTGTTGTGACATCCTTCTCCAAAGACCTATCACTACCGGGGGAAAGGATAGGTTATACTGCCTGCAGCCCTGAAATCACGGATAAAGAATTGATAATTGCGGGCATGGTCTTATCAAATAGAACACTGGGCTATGTAAATGCACCTGCCCTTATGCAAAGGATTGTGCCTCATCTGCTTGAATACTCGGTGGATATATCAGCGTATAAAAGGAAGAGGGATATGCTTTGCGATGCCCTGGAGTCTTTTGGATATGAGTTTATCAAACCTCAGGGTGCATTCTATCTATTTCCCATGACTCCTATTGAGGACGATGTCAGATTTGTTGCACGACTTCAGGAAGAAAATATCCTCACTGTGCCTGGTAGTGGATTCGGTGGACCTGGTCATTTCAGGATTGCATACTGTGTGGACGATAAAACCATAGAGAGATCCCTCCCAGGTTTTGAAAGGGCAATTAAGAACATTAAATGAGAGGGGTTCAAGCATGTATAAAAAAATGATATCCCTTAGATTTCCTGATACCATAGCAAATGAGCCCATAGTGGTTAATCTTGCAAGGAAATTTGACCTCACATTCAACATCCTCAAGGCCACCATATATCCGAGAAAAGAAGGATTCATGGTAATGGAACTGAGCGGACATAAAAAGAACTTTCAGAAAGGAATCAGATACTTGAAAAGCATGGGTATCCGGGTGGAGACCACGGGCCAGGACATAAAAAGGAATGAAAGGTGCTATCACTGTGGTGCCTGCACAGCAGTCTGTCCCACAGGAGCACTATACATAAAAAGACCTGATATGGAAGTAATCTTTGATAATCAAAAATGCAGTGCCTGCGAGATGTGTGTAATAGCATGTCCAGCAAGGGCCATGGAAGTTAGATTCAGAAAAATACTGGAATAGACTATAGTTAAAGTGAAATTTTTTGATCTATGAAATATTCTGAACGATTAAAACCCCTTGACTTTAACATGTATAAGAGTAAAATTATTAAATTTGAGCGGGCATAGCTCAGTTGGTAGAGCACAAGCTTCCCAAGCTTGGGGTCGCGGGTTCGAATCCCGTTGCCCGCTCCAGGTATTAAGGTTATCCCTTTTTGAGGTTTCAGCCCCTTCCTGAAACAGGCTGAACAACTTCAAATTGTGGACTGATTTTTAGTTGGGATATTGCATGAAAAACTATTAGCAATAAACTAACATTAAAATCTGGTCTGCAAATCAGGAAGCGGGGCCTTTTACCCGCTTTTTTTATAGTATTTGGATGAATATAGAAGACAAAAAGGTAATAATTTCGAAAGTGGAAAAGCTCATTGAACCCATGCTTGAGGATATGGGCTATGAACTGGTTGATGTGGAATACCAGTTCAAATACGGTAGATGGGTTTTAATAATCTATATTGATAAACCGGATGGAGTGGGGATTAATGATTGTGTAAGGGTAAATAATGAAATTGGGGACATAATATCCTTGAAGGATATTATAACCCATGCATTTGTCCTTGAGATATCATCTCCGGGGCTGAATCGCCCTCTTAAAAAAGAGAAAGATTTCATCTGGGCCATTGGCAAGAAAATAAAAGTGAAAATGGAAAGACCTATCAATAAAAGGAAGAATTTTACGGGTTATCTCAAGGGTTATAGAGATGGCCTTATTCAGCTTGAAATAGAACATGATATAATTGAATTGCCCACAGGGGATATACAAAAGGCAAATCTGGTTTATGAAAATAACTTATTTAAAACAAAATAAACTGTTAATGGAGCATAAAAATGGGTTCTGAATTAAAAAAGGTCATTGACCAGGTATGCAGGGAAAAGGGGATTGAAAAAGATGTCCTGATAAGGAGCCTGGAAGAGGCAGTGAAAGTTGCAGCAAGGAAAAAACTGGGACAGGACTATGATATTGAGATAAGCTATAATGATGAACTGGGAGAGGTGGAGGTATTCAAGTTCAAGGAAGTGGTAGATAAGGTAACTGACCCTCATATACAGATATCTCTTGATGAAGCAAGGGAGATGGACCCGGAATGTGAACTGGGTGACAGCCTTGGAATTAAGATGGACCCCGATTCCTTTGGCAGGATAGCAGCCCAGGCTGCCAAACAGGTTATCATGCAGAAATTAAGGGAAGCTGAAAGAGACATCGTATATGATGATTATAAAGACAGAAAAGGTGAGATTATCCACGGAATTGTTCAGAGATTCGACAGGGGCTCAATTATAGTAAATCTGGGAAGGACAGAGGCAGAATTACCTCCCAAGGAGCAGATTCCTGATGAGGTATATAAACAGGGCGATAGAATCAGGGCCTATGTGCTTGAGGTGAAGCACTTCAGCAGAGGCCCCCAGATTATATTGTCAAGGACTCACCCGAATTTTCTTTCAGCACTCTTTGAGAGCGAGGTCCCTGAAATTTCAGAGGGCATAGTAAGTATTGTTCAGGTAGCAAGGGAGCCTGGATCCAGGTCAAAGATAGCTGTGAAATCCAAAGACCCTGATGTGGACCCTGTTGGTGCATGTGTGGGTATAAAAGGCTCCAGGGTTCAGGCAGTGGTTCAGGAACTGAGGGGTGAAAAGATAGATGTGGTTCCATGGGATCCAGACCCTGCGAAATTTATATGTAATGCCCTTGCACCTGCCGAGATAATCAGAGTCATTGTGGATGAGGCAAACAGGTCAATGGAGGTGGTGGTTCCAGATGATCAGTTATCCCTTGCCATAGGGAAAAAGGGACAGAATGTTAGGCTTGCATCACGGCTTTCAGGATGGAATCTGGATGTTATAAGTGAAACCAATTATAACAAGGCATTAAAACAGGCGTATAATTCCCTGCTTCAACTGGACGGTGTGGGAGAAAAGACTGCCCTTGGACTGTATCAACTCGGTTTCAGAAGTGCCGAAGAGCTCACACAGGCAAGTATGGAAGACCTGATGCAGATCGATGGCATGACAGAAAACAAGGCAAAGAGAATCCTGGAAAGCGCCAAACAAATAGCAGATGAAAAGAAAAATGAAAGTAATGAGCAGAAAGAAATAGATGAGAAAGAGGCACTCCAGGAAAATGCATGATAAGAACGGTCCAGTAAGGACATGCATAAGCTGTGGGATAAAAAAGAATAAATATGAACTTATCAGACTTGTGCTAAATGAAAAAGGTTATGTGGTAAAGGACCACAGGATGAATATGCCGGGCAGGGGAGCATATATTTGTAACACAAGGGATTGTCATGTCAGACTTTTAAAAAATAAAAAATTAAACAGAAGATTCAGAAAAACAAGTGAAGTTAGATTAGCACCTGAGCTGGAATATGAAATTAAAAAACTTATAAGTTAAATGATATATAATGTGATGGGGGTAATGGATTTATGGCTAAAATGAGGGTTTATGAACTTGCAAGAGAACTTAATATGGAAAGCAAGGAACTGGTAAAAAAACTGATTTCAGCAGGTCTGGAAATAAAGAATTATATGAGCACCCTTGATGAGCAAATGGTTGCACGCGCAAGGGATATTGCATCCGGCGCTGTATCTGAAATTGTTGAAGAGAAGAGGATAAAACCACGGGTCATAAGGAGAAGAAGAAAGACCATTAAAATCGAACCTGAAGTTACCACCCCTGCTCCAGAAAAAGAAGGTGAAGCAATCAAGGAATCCCGGGTTGAAAAAGAAGAAAAAGAGCAAAAGGTTGCTGAGCCCGAACCAATGGGAAAGCAAGTGCCTTCTCAAGAAATGAAAGCACAGGAGCCATTAAAAACAATAGAACCCAAAAAAGAAGAGCCTGTTAAAGAAAAACCAAAAAAGGTTACAAAACCAAAAAAGAAAGAAAGGCATAAAAAAGCAAAGAAAAAGAAGGATACTCCTGCCAGGATAATCAAAAGACCGGAAGAGGGTCCCCTCAGTCATCTAATTGAAAAAAAGATGATACCTGAAAAAGAAGAAGAAAAAGTGGATGAAAAAGCACAATCACATGAACCCATCTCATTGAAAGATATACAGATTCCCCAGGAACCTGAAAAACCACCAAAACCGGCTAAAAAGAAAAAGGAGAAAAAGATATCAGAGCGCAAGGAGGAGATACCCAAGAAGGTGATTCGTCACAGGAAGATTGAGATATTTGAGAAGGCTGACCTTTATGAAGGGAGGGCATTCAGATGGAAAGATAAGAAGGTCACCAGAAAACCAAAAGAGGGAGAGAAAGAACTAAAGAAACCAGAAATAACCGTCCCCAAGGCAATAAAGAGAAAGATAAAGATGCAGGAAAGCATCATGGTATCTGATCTTGCAAAGGCAATTGGGGTTAAGGCAGTGGAATTGATCAAGAAACTAATGGATATGGGAGTTGTGGCCCATATTAATCAGTCTCTGGATTTTGATACCGCATCCCTTGTGGCAGATGAATACGGATATGAAGTGGAACAGGAGGTGATTAAATGGGAGGATATACTGGAGGAAGAAGAAGACAAGGAAGAGGACCTCAAGCCAAGACCACCCGTGGTTACAATTATGGGACATGTGGATCATGGAAAGACCTCTCTGCTTGATTACATACGTAAATCCAAGATTATTGAGAAAGAACCAGGGAGAATTACCCAGCATATAGGAGCCTATTATGTGAAAAGAGAAGGAGGAGATATAGTATTTCTGGATACTCCAGGACATGAAGCCTTTACTGCTATGAGGGCAAGAGGAGCAAAGGTAACTGATATCATTATTCTGGTGGTGGCCGCTGATGACGGAGTTATGCCTCAGACCATCGAAGCCATTAACCACGCAAAGGCGGCTGATATCCCCATTGTGGTTGCCATAAACAAAATAGATAAGCCTGATGCGGATCCAGAGAAGGTAAAAAGACAACTTGCTGAACATGGCCTCGTGCCAGAAGAATGGGGAGGAGACACCATTATGGGGCATATATCAGCCAAGACCGGCGAGGGGATAGATGAATTACTGGAATTGATTCAGATTCAGGCAGAAATTCTGGAATTAAAGGCAAATCCTTCTAAGAAGGCAAGGGGCACAATCATTGAAGCAAGACTTGATAAGACCAAGGGGCCAGTTGCTACTGTTATTATCCGAACCGGGACCCTGCATCAGGGAGACCCATTTGTATGTGGTCTCTGTTATGGAAGGGTTCGTGCCATGACAGATCACAGGGGCAGGCGAATGAAATCAGCAGGTCCCTCTATGCCAGTAGAAATATACGGTATATCTGAAGTTCCCAATGCAGGTGATGAACTTATTGTGGTTAAAGACGAGAAGATGGCCAAACAGATAGTTGATTATAGAACATCTATTAAAAAGACCCATGAAACAGCCTCCAAGACCATTATAAGCCTTGATGATCTGTATCAGAAAATAAAAGAGGGTGAAGTAAAGGAACTCAATCTTATTATAAAGGCAGATGTCCAGGGCTCCATTGAGGCCATATCTGAGAGTCTGCTTAAACTGAGTGAAAACGAAGTCCGAATCAGGATTCTACACTCTTCCACAGGTGCCATAACAGAATCAGACATAATGCTGGCATCCGCTTCAAATGCCATAATTATAGGATTCAATGTCAGGGCAAACCCCAGGGTCTCTGATTTAGCTAAAAAAGAGAATGTGGATATCAGATACTACGATGTCATTTATAATGTAATTAAAGATATAAAGGATGCAATCAGGGGAATGCTTAAACCTGAATTCAAAGAAGAGGTTATAGGCAGAGTTGAAGTCAAGGATACATTCCGCATTCCAAAGGTGGGCACTGTAGCAGGATGCCTTGTTATTGATGGCAGAATAGAGAGAAATGCCAGGGTGAGACTTCTCAGGGATGATGTGGTGGTATATGATGGAAAGGTAGCTTCCCTTAAGAGATTCAAAGATGATGTTAAAGAGGTTCAATCAGGATATGAATGTGGGGTAGGACTTGAAAATTTTCAGGACATAAAACCCGGTGATGTAATAGAAGTTTACAGGATTGAAGAGATAAGACCAGAGATTTAATAATAAAAATGGTAATTGGAATTATAAAAATTGTATTTAGAATTCATGACAATCACTCATTAAAACAGAAAAGGAAGATAGTAAAGAGTATGGTAAGCAGGGTAAAGAACAGATTTAATGTCTCCATAGCAGAGATCGGCTCAAATGATATGTGGCAAAGAATAGAACTCGGGATAACAGCGGTGGGAAACGAAAGGACCCACATTGATTCTTCACTTAATAGTGTTATCTCATTTCTGGATAAGATGTATGCTGCTGAGATTATAGATTATAGCACAGAGATTATTAATATATAAAGAGGTTAAATCATGTTAGCAGGGAAAAGGGCCATAAGAGTTGGTGATCAGATATTAAGGGAGATTGCCATTCTCCTTATGGAAAAGGTGAATGACCCAAGAGTAAAGGGCACCACAATTACTGGTGTTAATCTCAGTAACGATCTTAGACATGCAAAAGTCTTTTATAGTGTTATGGGAGATGATGAGGATATAAAAAGGGCCCAGGCAGGGCTTGATAGTGCAAAGGGATTTATAAAAAGGCATATAGGTTTGAGATTAAAGCTGAGATATATTCCGGATATTATTTTTAAATATGATCCATCAATAAAAGAGGGACGCAGATTGGAACAATTACTGAGTGAATTAAAATCGGGATATTCGATGGATTAATGAATAGTGGCATGTCCATCAAGAGTGGAATCTTACTGATTGATAAAGAAGAGGGGATGAGCTCATTTCAGGTGGTAAAGAGAGTGAAAGAGTGTCTTGATATAAGAAAAGCTGGACATGGAGGAACCCTTGATCCATTTGCAACCGGGCTTCTTATTATCCTTCTGGGTCAGGGGACAAAACTTCAGCCTTATCTGCTTGAATACAGGAAAATCTATCATGCCACAGTAAGGCTTGGAGTTGAAACAGATACAGGAGATCCTGAAGGGAATGTTATTAAAGAAATAGAAGTGCCTATCATCAGCCCTGAAATCATAGAACAGGTGTTTAAAAAATTAACTGGTGAAATTATTCAAGATGTCCCCAGCTATTCTGCGGTAAAAAACAGGGGGATCCCCTCTTACAGGCTTGCAAGAAAAGGGATAAGGACAGAGATCAAAAAGAAGAAAGTAAATATTTATTCCATAAAACTCTTATCTAAATATGAATCTGAATTGGATATAGAGGTGGAATGCTCAAGCGGGACATACATAAGGAGTCTGGGTGTGCAGATAGGAAGGATGTTAGATAACTGCGCTCATGTGAAGAAGCTTAAAAGAGTCTCAATAGGGCCTTTTAATTTGAAGGATGCCATTAGTTCATCCATGATAAATTCAAGGCAAAGGGGGATTTTAATTAACAAGATTATCCCCCTTGAAAGGGCACTGCCGCTTCATAAGTATCTCCCTGTGGACGAACAAATGGCAAAAAGGGTTAGAAATGGCCATAATCCCTTTTTTAAGAGGGACTATGATTCAATTAGTAATGGAGATAATATTAAACTGATTCATAATGAGAAACTGATTGCCATAGGACGGGTCAGGAAACTCCCTTCAGGAGAGGGTATTTATGTTAAGCTCCTGAGAGTCTTTAATCAGGATAATAATAATTAGATTAATAAGGAGGTATCAAAGTGGTTTTGACACCAGAAGCAAAAAAGGAGATTATAGAAAAATTCAAGCTTCATGAAAAGGACACAGGTTCACCTGAAGTGCAGATTGCACTTCTCAGCAGTAGAATCAAATACTTAACAGAGCACTTTCAGACTCATAAGAAGGACCATCACTCAAGAAGAGGGCTTTTAAAACTGGTGGGAAGACGAAGAAAATTGCTCAATTATTTAAAAAGGAAAGACTTTCAGAGGTATCAGAAAATAATCCAGCAACTTGGATTAAGAAAATAAAAAGGAAGGTGAAAAAAGTGAAGATCAAAAGCGGATATGCCGAAATAGATGGCAAGAAGATATATATTGAGACAGGAAGGGTTGCAAAGCAGGCAAATGGCTCTGCAGTTGTTACACTGGGTGAGACCGTTGTCCTGGTTACTGCGGTCTCCACAAACCAGATTAGAGAAGGTATAGACTTCCTGCCTCTTACTGTAGAGTATCAGGAGATGTCCTATGGAGGCGGAAGGATACCTGGGAATTACTTCAGACGGGACATGGGAAGGCCCAGTGAAAGAGAGACCCTCTCTGCAAGATTGATTGATAGACCCATAAGACCCCTATTTCCCAAAAAATACCCGTATGAGATTCAGGTCATTGCCAGTGTTCTTTCAACGGATAAGAAAAATGAATCGGATGTGCTGGCCATAATTGGTGCCTCAGCCGCCCTTGAGGTATCTGACATACCCTTTGATGGTCCCATCGCTGCCGTAAGGGTAGGAAGATTAAATGGAAAGTTTATAGCCAATCCCACACTATCACAGATGGAAGAGAGCGACATAGACCTCATTGTTGCCGGTAACAAAACAGCAATTGTGATGGTGGAAGGGGGGGCGAAATTTGTAAAGGAATCCGACATAATAGATGCAATATATTTTGGACATGAGGCCCTTCAGCCATTAATCGACCTCCAATTGGAGATAAAAGAAGCTGTTGGGAAGCCTAAAAGGGAAATCCCTGAACATATTCAAGACGAATCCTTACAGGCAGAGGTGATTAAACTCGCTCAGGATAGAATGAACGAGGTTATTACTGAGCCCAATAAGAAAGCGAGACAGCAAAAAAGGGACCAGTTACTCTCTGATGTTACAGAACAATTAACAGAACGGTATCCTGATAAGAATCTTGAAATTGCTGAGATACTGAGTGATTTCGAAAGGCAAAAGGTCAGGGATATGATACTGCACAGTGGCAGAAGGATTGATGGCAGGAAATTTGAAGAGGTAAGACCCATTGATTGTATGGTGGGAATACTTCCAAGGGTTCATGGTTCTGCCCTTTTTACCAGAGGAGAGACACAGGCAATGGTGCTCACCACCCTTGGAACAGAGATGGAAGAGCAGAGGATAGAGACCATTCACGGGACAATATATCGAAACTTCATATTTCACTACAACTTCCCTCCTTATTGTGTGGGGGAGACAAAAAGACTGACAGGTCCAAGCAGACGGGAGATCGGCCATGGTGCACTTGCAAGAAGGGCTCTGCTTCCTGCAATGCCAGATAAGGAGAAATTTCAATATGCTGTAAGGGTGGTCTCAGAGATACTGGAATCAAATGGATCATCCTCAATGGCAAGTGTATGCGGTGGTTCTCTATCACTCATGGATGCAGGGGTTCCCATACGATCGGCTATAGCTGGTGTTGCAATGGGACTTGTCAGTGAAGGTGAAAAGACCGCAATACTTACGGATATTATAGGTGATGAGGATCACTATGGTGATATGGACTTCAAGGTTGCGGGAACAGAGGATACAGTAACAGCACTTCAGATGGATATCAAAATAGAAGGATTAAGTCAGGAGGTAATGAAACGGGCACTGGAGCAGGCAAAAGAGGCAAGAGGATATATACTGGAGAAAATGAATCAGGTCCTGCCCAAACCACGAAGTTCAATCTCACCATATGCCCCTGTTATTGAGACCATTCAGATAAGACCTGAAAAGATAAGGGTCCTGATAGGTCCAGGCGGCAAGACCATAAGAGAGATAATAAGTGCCACAGATGCCCGGATTGAAGTTGAGGATGAAGGACGGATTACCATCTCTGCACCTGATAAAGAGGCAATGAAAAAGACCCTGGATATGATTAATAATCTGATTCAGGAAGCTGAGGTGGGAAAGGTGTATGTGGGAAAAGTAAGAAAGATCATGGATTTTGGTGCATTTGTGGAGATACTGCCAGGCACTGATGGCTTGGTCCATATATCTCAACTTGACAAAAGAAGGGTTAGAAAGGTATCAGACATTCTCTCAGAGGGTGATGAAGTCCTTGTTAAGGTGATAGGCGTTGATAAAAACGGAAGAATCACCCTTTCCAGAAAAGCAGCACTTGAAGAAGCGGGCAGCGATGTTCCATAAGAGCGTTCTTCCAAATGGAGTTAGAATAATATCTGAAACCCTCCCGCATTTCCAATCCGTTTCCCTTGGCATATGGGTTGATGTGGGATCCCGTGATGAAGACATCGATAAAAACGGGGTTTCCCACTTTATCGAACATATGATATTCAAAGGGACCAGGAAAAGAACAAATCTTCAGATAGCAAAAGAACTGGATGCAATTGGAGGTCTTTCAAACGCCTTCACAGGTAAAGAGAATACCTGCTTTCATTCCAAGGTCCTTGCAAAACATTTTGAAGATCTATCAGATATCCTGACAGATATATTCCTCAACTCCCTATTTGATCCAGAGGAGATGGAAAGGGAAAGGATGGTGATACTTCAGGAAATAAACATGGTGGAAGACTCTCCTGAGGATCTTATTCATGTGATATTTAATAGTGTATTCTGGCCGGATCACCCTCTTGGATTCCCGGTGCTGGGAACCACCAGGACTGTGTTGAACATCAAAAAACAGACAATCACCGACTATATAAAAAAATTCTACACTCCCGAGAGGATTATTATATCAGCAGCAGGAGCAGTAGAGCATAACAGACTGGTTGAACAATTCAGACCATTTTTTGAAGAGTTAAAGCCGGGGGGAAATTACAAAAGAAGCAAGCCATCCATAGCATCAGGAATAAGATGTAATGAAAAAGACATTGAACAGGTCCATATATGCCTGGGAGGGGAGGCTCCTCCTGTATCAGATAATAAAAGATTTCCTGCTTCGGTTCTGAACACAATCCTGGGTGGTAACATGAGCTCCAGACTCTTTCAGGAAATAAGAGAAAAGATGGCACTTGCATACTCTGTTTACTCATTTATTAGTGCATACAGGGATGCGGGGATATTCGGTATATATGTGGCCTCTTCCCCAGATAATGTAAATGCAACCCTTGAGATAATAAAGAGGGAAATTACCAGGATAAAGCAAGGCGATATTACACAATCTGATGTTGATGATGCTGTGGGACATCTCATCGGTGGACTGCTCCTATCATGTGAGAATACGGAGAGCATTATGATGCGTATTGCAAGGAATGAATTTGTATTTGGAGAATACAGAAGCATTGATGACATAATTAAAGAACTGAGGAATGTAAAGGCAAGTGATGTTGTGGACATAGCAAATTATTCATTCAAAGATGAAAACATTGTCCTTGCAAGCCTGGGACCATTGAAAGAATCAGATATAAAAGTTGACATAACAAACATCAATTGAGCAGAAAAACATATCAGGCACAAAGAAATGGAGAAAGTGGACATACTAATTAAAAGATGCAGAGATAACCATGACATACCCCTTCCTGAATATCAGACAGATGGCTCATCAGGTATGGATCTGAGGGCTGATATCAAGGAAGATGTGATACTAAATCCAGGAGAAATAATGCATATACCAACAGGGATAATCCTATCTATTCCTTCAGGATATGAAGGTCAGATAAGACCCAGGAGTGGTCTTGCCCTTTCCCATGGAATCGGGATGGTGAATTCACCTGGAACAATTGATTCCGATTATCGTGGAGAGATTGGCGTTATCCTGATTAACTGGGGCAGGAGACCCTTTAAGATAAAAAGGGGAGATAGGATTGCACAATTGATAATAACAAGGGTCTGTAAGGCAAATATTATTGAAACAGAGACGATTGATACCACTGAGAGGGGCACGGGGGGTTTTGGGCATACGGGACGACATTAAATGAAGTATGTGGTGTCAGAGGTGATATGAGATTTTGTGTTCTTGGATCCGGAAGCAGTGGTAATGCCTGTTACATTGAAGGCATCAACGGAAAAGTCCTTGTTGATGCAGGATTCAGTGGTAAGGAGATAATAAATAGGCTTGAATCACTCAATATTAAGCCAGATACAATAGATGCTATAGTGGTAACCCATGAACACATTGATCACATCAGGGGTGTTGGCGTTTTAAGTAGAAGATTCAATATACCTGTTATAATGAACAAACCCACATATAACCGTATAATAAAAACTATAGGTGAGTTAGAAACTCCTTTCTTCATACATACAGGTCAATCAGTTACAATTGAGGATATAACCATTGAGACATTTACAAAATGTCACGATGCCGCTGACCCCATGGGAGTGGTGCTCTCAACACATGAGAGGAGAATTGGAATAATAACTGACCTGGGTCGAAGTTCCCATCTTGTGGAAGAAAGGCTTAAGGGGTGTAATGCACTTATAATTGAGTTCAATCACGATATTACCATGCTGGAACAGGGCCCTTATCCCCTTCATGTAAAAAGGCGAATAAGGAGTTCTGAAGGGCATCTGTCCAACACCCAGGCAGGTGAACTACTGGCGAAATTGTATCATAGAGATATGAACTATATAGTGCTTGCACATTTAAGCAAAGTAAATAATATAGATATAACCGCATATCAGGAAGCGGAAAATGTCTTGACAGGATATGATTTTCATGATGGGAAAATAATTATAAGTTATCAGGACAGGCCAACTCAAATTATGGAAGTCTGATTTCCCACAATGTCATGGATAGCGGCACATCAAATAAAAGGGGAAAAAAGAAAAGGTCAGGAAAAAAGGAATATATATGTCATTGTTGTGGTAAAAAACAGCCATTTTGCTGGACATGTAAATGTGGATTTCAGATATGTAATAATTGTATGGAAGACAATCTTTGGGGGCTTACATGCAGTGGAGTAAACTGGCAATGTCCTGATTGCGGAACTCTGAGACCATTTTAAAACAGAAAATGGAGATAGGGCTTTGAAAAAAGTGCTGAATAAATTTATCCTTATTACGATTCTCTTTGCCCTCATCATATCATGTGCCACTGTGCCTCTGACTCAGAGAAAGAGCCTAAACCTTGTGCCTGTAACACAACTCACAGCCCTGAGCCTTCAAGAATACAGGGAGATAATCAGGAAGTCTAAGCTCTCAAAAGATCCGGTAAAAGTGGCAATGGTAAGGAGGGTTGGGAAAAGGATTGCCCGTGCCGCGGAGAGATTTATGAGAAAAGAAGGGCTTGAAGACCAGATAAAGGACTATAAATGGGAGTTCAATCTCATTGATAATGATAAGGTGGTAAATGCATGGGCAATGCCAGGAGGAAAGGTGGCGGTCTATACGGGAATCCTTCCCATATGTAAAAATGAAAATGGTCTTGCCGTGGTATTAGGTCATGAGATAGGTCATGTGCTTGCCAGGCATGGAAATGAGAGAATGAGCCAGGCATTGCTTGTTAGCATGGGTGGTATAGCACTCTCATCTGCATTAAAGACAGAGCCCGAAAAAACACGCAAACTCTTTATGGC